>JAKPQU010000478.1 GCA_029555925.1 Bacillota bacterium | reverse complement strand
CGCGTAACGCGTGACGCGTGACGCGAAGAAAGAGACTATCTTATGAACAGGTAAGTAATTACTGTTATGGATAAATCTACAGATAAAAGAGACAAAAATCAATACTCCAGTCATAGGTCATGCTTTATGCATCACGATTCTTATTATCCTGTCTTATTAAACCTTTCCGGCAGAACATGTATTGTCATAGGCGGTGGCATAGTGGCTGAAAGAAAGGTTCTGCCTTTACTTGAAGCAGGAGGTTCCGTATCGGTAATAGCACTTTCGGTAACAGAGCATTTAAGAGAACTCTGGCAGGAGAATAAAATAACCGTTATAAACAGAGCATATGAACATGGTGATCTGAAAGGTGCTTTCCTTGTAATTGCCGCAACAGATTCTTCGGCTGTAAATAAATCAGTTTATGAAGAAACAAGAGAACTGGCAATCCTGGCAGATATTGTTGATGAACCGTCGTTATGCGATTTTATTGTTCCGTCCTGTATCAGAAGAGGACCTCTTATAATAACAGTTTCTACGTCCGGTAAAAGTCCCTGTCTCTCAAAGAAAATAAGAAAAGATCTGGAAAAAATTTATTCTGAAGCATATGGTCATTTTGCTTCTTTGCTTGGAAACATGAGAGAGAGGGTACAGAAAGAAATTCCGGTGCCGGAAAAAAGAAAGAATTTCTGGGAAACTCTTATGGAAAGTAATATCCCTGAATTATTAAAAGAGGGAAAACATAGAGAAGTTGAGGAATTAATAGAAGAGATTTTCAGTCATTATAAGAGTGAAGAGTGAAGAGTAGATGCGAACCGTATTCGCCCGGGTACTGCTGAAAATACGCATAACGCATAACGCATCACGAACCACCCGTCACGCGTCACGCGTTACGCGTCACGATCTCACGCCATATTATTAAAAACAGCGAGTCTATCCTTTGTACTGTTCAATTTAAAAGCTGTTTCTTCCTGTCTGGACTTTTCTTTATTTATAATCTCCTGAGGAGCTTTCCCCAGAAACTCTTTATTTGTAAGTTTATGATTTATTTTTGCCAGGTCTTTCTCCAGCTTTTCAATTTCTTTTGCCAGTTTCTTCTTTTCCTGGTCTATATCTATGAGATCCTTTACCGGCATATACATAACCATGGTCTGGAAACAATTAGAAAATGCCATTTCAGGCTTTTTCTCAAAGGAAGACCTGATTGTAAGGTCGCTGATTTTCCCCAGTTTACTTATATAAGAATGGTGTTTTTCTACAAGAATTCTGTCATGTTCTTCAGGTGCTTCTATATATATCTGTATTTCCTTTGAAGGAGCAATAGATAGATCGCCTCTCAGGGTTCTCACTGATTTTATAATACCTGAAAGTGTATTCATATCTTCTTCGGATTTTTTATCTATCATCTGTTCATTTATGGAAGGCCATTCTGCAAACATAACACAGCCTTTGCTTCCCGGCAGATAGGACCAGAGCTCTTCTGTAATAAATGGCATAACAGGGTGAAGGAGTTTTATAGAACCTGTAAGTATATACCACAGGACGTACTGTACAGTAAATTTTCTTTTTTCATCCGGCGAATTGAGAGATAATTTTGAAATTTCAAGGTACCAGTCACAGAATTCATTCCAGAAAAATTCATAAAATTCTCTTACTCCCTCACTGAATTCATAGTTGGCATAACTGTAGGTCATTTTTGTAACAAGCCCTGTATAGCGGCTTATTATCCATTTATCAGGCAAATCCAGTTCCAGGTCATTAATTGATGTGCTTCCCGGAGTGAAACCCTCCAGATTCATTAAAGCAAACCTTGTGGCATTCCAGATTTTATTGGCAAAATTTCGGCTCATTTCCAGTTTTTCTTCTGAGAACCTGGCATTACCGGTCACCATATCGATTTCTTCTTTTGTAAAATTCAATTTGTTAAGGTTATCATTTAATTCCTGCATAGAAAGTCTTTTATTCATAATAGCCTGCAGGGTGTTTAATTTATTATCGGCAATTTTATTTTTGAGACTTTCTAAAGTTTCTTTTGTTATTTCATACCAGGCCATAAACTTTACATCCTGTCCCTGGGCAATCATATAGGTTAGGCCGAATCTTGTTGCATCTGTGCCGTATTTATCAATCAAATCAAGAGGATCAATACCTGTTCCCAGGGATTTGCTCATTCTTTTTCCTTCCGAATTAAGGATTGTTGCATGAATAAAGACATGGTGGAAAGGCACATCTCCTTTAAATTCCAGTCCCATCATCATCATTCTTGCGACCCAGAGGTATATGATATCTCTCGCTGTAACAAGAACAGAGGTGGGATAAAAATATTTTATATCTTCTGTTTCTTCGGGCCACCCCATGGTAGATAATGGCCACAGGCCCGAACTGAACCATGTATCCAGTACATCAGACTCCTGGTGTATTTGTGAACTGTTACATTTTTCACATGTTAAAGGTGTTTCTATGGAGGCAAAGTATTTATTGCAATCGTCACAGTACCATACAGGTATACGGTGACCCCACCATAACTGTCTGGAAATACACCAGTCTTTTATGTTTTCCATCCAGTTAAAATAAAGTTTTTCCCACTTCTTTGGTATAAACTTTATTTCCCCACTTTTCACAGCTTCTATTGCTGGACCAGCAAGTTTTTTCATTGATACATACCATTGAAGCGAAATTCGTGGTTCT
>JAKPQU010000411.1 GCA_029555925.1 Bacillota bacterium | reverse complement strand
TCTAATAAGTTATGAAATACACTATAAACCCGTAACGCGTTACGCATCACGACTACTGAATGAAATATACTATAAAAAATACAGAAGGATTGATAAAAACGTGAACATAAAAAAGAAGGGAGAGGATTATCATGGCAGAAGGCCGTGAAAGAGATCTGGTGCTTGCCCCCAATGAATATGCTTTTATTCTGGATGAGACAAAAGGTAATGTTATTGCCTATGTGGGGCCTCACAAGACGAGTCTTGCCAATACGGACAGACCTGTAATTTTTGATGCTTCTTCGAGAAAGTATAAAAGGTGTAACCTTGAGGAAGCAATAACACAGTATCCTTTTGCAGAGGAAGGATGGTATATAGTCCTTGAAAATCCTGCAAAAGGAGGAGATGAAGAACATCCGAGAAGCGGACCAAACAGTTTACCGAAATTGATTTCAGGGTGCAAGGTAAATATTCCCGGGCCCGTAACATTTCCCCTCTGGCCGGGCCAGGTTGCCCATGTTATTCAGGGACATCATCTTCGCTCCAACCAGTATCTTGTCGTAAGGGTATATAATGAAGAAGCTGCCAGGGAAAACTGGGCAAAGGCTGTTATAAAACCGCAGAAAGGCAGTTCTACCGATACTTCAGAAGGTGCAAAACTGGATACGGAAATTCCCGATTTGACCATAGGTAAACAGCTTGTTATTAAAGGTACTGACGTGTCTTTCTATATGCCTCCTACAGGTATTGAAGTGGTAAGAGACAGCAACGGAAAATATGTCCGTGAAGCAGTCACTCTGGAAAGGCTTGAATACTGTATTTTACTTGATGAAGACGGGAATAAACGTTTTATTCAGGGACCTGCCGTAGTGTTTCCGAAACCTACTGAGATTTTTGTGGAAAAAAATGGTTCCAGGAAATTCAAAGCCATTGAATTAAATGAAATAATCGGCCTCTATATAAAGGTCATTGCACCTTATAAAGAAGAGGACGGGACAGAACGTAAAGTCGGGGAAGAGCTTTTTATAACAGGTAAAGATCAGATGATCTATTTCCCGAGACCTGAACATGCTGTTATAAAATACAGCGACCATGAGAGACACTATGCTGTTGCCATACCTGCAGGAGAAGCAAGATATGTACTTAACAGATTGAACGGAGAAATTTCTCTTAAAAGAGGCCCCTGTATGTTTCTTCCTGATCCGAGAAAAGAAGTCATTGTAAGAAGAGTTCTGGATGAGAAAGCTGTAAGGCTTATGTTTCCGGGAAATGCTGAAGCTCTGGAATATAACCGCAGGCTCATGGAGATTACCAGCAAGATTAAAGCTGATTATGTAACAGATAAAGAAGCTTTAGACAGTTTTGCTCCTCAGAAAAAACTCGAGGCCATGGCCGAAGCCAGAGATACACGAAGAGAAAAGGCAAAAGAAGCTTTTGCGGGAGATGACTTTACAAGAAAGCAGACCTTCAGTCAACCAAGAACTATAACACTCGATACGAAATATGAAGGTGCTGTTACAATAAATATCTGGACAGGCTATGCAGTGTTAGTAGTAAGTAAAACAGGGGAGAGAAAGGTTATGGTAGGCCCTCAGGCCTGTCTTCTTGAATATGATGAAAACCTTGAATATATGGAACTTTCCACTGGAACGCCGAAATCTGATAATAATTTATTTAAAACAGTTTATTTAAGGGTTTTGAATAATAAAGTATCTGATGTTGTTACGGCAGAAACAAAGGATCTATGTCAGGTAAAAGTCCATGTTTCATACAGGGTAAATTTTGAAGGTAATCCTGATAAATGGTTTAACGTGGAAAATTATGTCAAATTCCTTACTGACCATATGAGGTCATTGATCAGAAATATAGTCAAGCAGAAGGGGATTGAAGAATTTTATGCCAATGCCATCAGTATTATTCGCGATACCATTCTGGGTGTTGCCGACGGAGGCAAACGTCCCGGAAGAGCCTTTGATGAAAACGGCATGAGGGTTTATGATGTGGAGATACTGGATGTAACAATAGGTGACAGTACCATTTCAGGACTTCTGGTACAGGCACAGCATACTTCTGTCCAGCAGGCCATACAGATTGCCCAGGAACACAGAAAACTTGAAATTACGCGGGAAACGGAGATAATCAAACAGCAAATTGCCCAGGCACAGGCTGAAACAACTCAGAAAGGGCTGGCACTGGAAATAGAAGAGGTTAAAAAGAATCTGGAACTTGCCCTCACTCAGATTGCTTCCGAAATTCATACGGAAGACAGCAGATTGTCTGCAAAACTTGCACAGCAGGATAAACTTTCCGATATATCAAAAGCAGAACTGGAAAGACATAAACTGGAACGGGAACAGGAACTTTATCTGGCAGAAAAAGCACTTCATCAGAAACTTGCCGAGGTGAAAGCAGAAGTTGATGCAGTAGTTGCCAAAGCAGGAGCTGTATCTCCCGAACTTATTGCAGCACTTCAGGCATTCTCTGATAAACATCTGGCGGAAAAAATGGCAGAAACCATGGCACCTCTTGCAATTATCGGAGGAAAGAGTATTTCTGAAGTATTCTCAAATTTACTCAGAGGCACTCCCTTAGAGGATATTCTGAAACAGTGAGTAAATAGTGAAAAGTGAAAAGTGAATAGTAAGCAATGTCCTATTTTTTTCACTTTTCACTGTTCACGCTAATTAAATTCTAATAAATTATGAATTAAACTATAAAGTCAGTGAAAGTTTGTCTTCACCACTAACCACTCACTACTCACCATTCACTTTTTAATAATCCCATAGAACTACCACTCTCTAAAAAAGGTTTAATTTTTATTAATTCTCTGTTAATTATTCCTTATTTCCTCTTAATTGAAAATTTTTACATGGATTTTTCCGGATAACTATAGATATATAATATTATCATCTGTTAGAACTATAACAATCTCATCAAATTTTTCCATATTCTTTGCTCTTTTATAGTTCTATGGAATGATGAAAATAAAGCTATTCTACTCTGTAGAAAAGACAGTCGTAAAAAGCAGAACAGTCAAAAAAACATTAATAAAGCGGAGAACCTGAAGTCTGCAGGTAATAGTTCCATTGTTTTTTTCTCATCTGCCCCGTTTAACAGAAGCTATCCTGCCTTACCCGTAAAATGCCTGAATTCAGGCTTATAAAAAAGAACTGTTACTATCTATAGACTTATATTATTTATAACCGGAAACTGCCCTGCCGGACTAGGTTCGGTGAAAATTAAATTAAGCCTTTTTTCTCTTATTTTCAGCCTCCACGCCATTTGTTTTTTGCCGATTATATATGTAGAAAGCAAAAGAAAAAGGAAAATCACTTCTAGAAGAGTATGTTCGCTCCTTTTCTCATTTTAATAAAAAGCTTTGTCTTGACTTTTTTTGTACAGATTTTACTTTTAATGCTATTAAATAAAGAAAGGATGAATTTTTATGAAATTGACTATATTCAAAGTAATGGTTCTTATTGTTATTATGTTATTTTTCTCTTCCTGTGGAGGTGGCGGAGGCGGAAGTATTACTTCGTCTGCTATTTCAAATTCTGTAGATACTTCTACATCTGTAGTTCCTGTAACTACAACACAGAGTGAATTCACTCAATGGAAATCTCAGGTTGCTTCTATGAAACCAACCGCGTTTGTTACCTGGTGGAATGACAGTGAAAGACATAACGGATGGATCTTTTCCCTTTATGGACAGAACGGGCTTGTATGGCCGGATTCATCAAGTGCGGAACAGATTTTTACCAGTAAATTATTAAATTGTTATAGAATGACTGTTTTACTTCAGAGTATCTATGGCGGAGAGTCTGTATATTTATATCAGCCTACATCCAACTACGACCATGTAGTGCTCCTTCTTTATTCGAATGATGAAAACAGTTATATTATGATTTCCTATCCCAACGGAGGCAGTCCTGAAACATGTGTTTATAAAATCCTGGGTACTACCAGCAGAACTGAAGCACTTTCAAAGGTTACAAGTTACTTCCCCGGTTCATCGATTGCATCCAGAAATGAGAGAATGAGATTTTAACAGTGAGTCGTGAGACGTGAGTCGTGAGTTGTGAGAAGTGAAAAGTGAGTAGAAAAATTCTACTCACTGTTTTTGCTTTGCCCAGAAGAGATACGCCAGGAACTATCAATAGATTTTTTTATAAAATCTTTATCGTCAAAATATTCAGTCAGAATCTTATAGATTTTTTCCTTAAGAGATACGCCAGGAACTATCAATAGATTTTTTTATAAAATCTTTATCGTCAAAATATTCAGTCAGAATCTTATAGACTTTTTCTTTATCCAGAGGGGGGAGTACTACTTCTATATCAATCGGATCTTCCCAGGAGGAAATTTCTGTCTCCATAATTTCCGCTACAGCCATGGCAAATTTTTTATTATGTTCTATAAATAGGTTGTAGTCTTTTACAGTACGGAAACCCGAATAGTCTTCAAAATGAGGCATATAATTTTCGCCGGCGGATCTTCCATAATCAATTATGTCATCATGGCATATAATATGAAAATCTTCTTTTTTTCTATAAAATTCTGTTTCCTTTTCTATAAATAACTGGCCCAGCACGAAAGAAGAAAAACAGTGCCTTATTCTCCCTATATTAACAGCACATTCTATTAGTTCTCTCTCTTCTGCTTCCGGTATACAATAAAGGAAATTTCCTTTAACAGGAACCTGTTCTTTGAATGCTTCCAGAGACACTCTAATTTCATGTTCAGGAATACAGCCTTTATTGATAAGATCTCTATTACATATAAATTCATATCCTATATCCAGTATTCCGTTAAGGTTGCGAATATCTTTCAGGTATTTTATTACCCACGGTTCAGGTCTTATAAAGGTTACCCATTTGAAATTTTTCTCAGATTTTTTTATAGCTTCGAGTAAGTAGTCAAGATTTTTTTCATTAATACTAGCATGGGACATATAGAAGGTGACTTCCATATGACTTTTTATTTCTTTTATATTGTTTACTATCTCATCAAGAGTATTACTTATCATAGAAGCTTTTTTTTCATCAAGGCCGGTCAGGCTGTTAGGATAATTTTGATTGTACGTACAGAAATAACATTTTCCCCAGTAACATCCATCAAAAGTTCTCACGGAAACTGATATATTGTTATCCATTGAAGGCAATTTCATGAGTGAAAAATCTGTGAGTTTAAATTTATAAGGTGGCTCTTTAGTTTCTCTGTAAAAAGGAGGAAGTTTTTTACCATTTAAAAGGTCAAGAAGAAAATATTCACCTGGCCCTGATACTGTATGGGTAAAATGTTTTTGTTCTTCTATTATGCCGGGGCCGCCTATGACAGTGGTTTTCCCGTTTTTTCTCAGGTTAAATAATAAATCCAGAATTTCTTTCCTGTCATGGCCCCAGCTGCTGAGACCGATAATTTCATAACTCTCGGCCAGTGCAAACAATTCTTTGAAATCAGTAAGTTCATCTATTACAAATTCATCTGCTTTTTTACCGGATTCGTGAAGATAGCCGTTTAAATAAGAAACAGGACTTATAGTATTAAAAAATTCATCTGTTAAAATTAATATTTTATTCATGTGAAGGGTAAAGGGTAAAGGGTGAAGAGTAAAGATTATAGTCTTTCACTCTTCACCCTTCACCCTTTACTTCTTATAGATTTATACTATTTGCTTCATTTCTTGCTACATAATAATGCACGGGAACTTTACTGGAAAAAGAATTACTCTCTCTCATTACTTTATTAGTTCCCCCTATATTATTTATCATAGGATCGTCAGATGGTTCATAACCTGGACGAACTGTTGATACATGTCCGTGCCCTTTTTTATTTACCTGTGTACCCACTACAGGGAGTCCGTTATTTGCATATTCCTGGGCTTTTTTCGGATCTACTTCAATCCAGTAACCTTTTTCTTCTTTTGCGGAAGCTGCCAGGTTTTTTGCTATAACATTTGCCGTAAGAGCACATCCGCTTTTATGGGCAACTCCTGCTTCTTCCACAGGAACACCAAGTTGTTTTAACGTAGAATTTAATCCTTCGTTACAGAAGGTTTTCCCGTCGTGTGGTTTAAATCTTTTGTTGTTCATCACCTTGTCCTGTGCAGTTGTAAGGGACTTCAATCTTGCTTTTTTCAAATCTTCTTTAGATAAGGTGCTGTCTTTGGGTGCTGTTGTTTCCTGACCGTCAGGGGGAGTAATGGACTTAAAAGGAACTTTAGGTTGAGCGATCTGCGTATTTATGATGTTATTATATGAAAGATTGTACGGCGAAGCTGTCTTTAAGCTATCCATTTATTTGGCCCTTCTTTCAGTATGAATATTTATTTATATTTATAAATATTATATATTTTTAAATTATTAATGTCAAATTATTTGATAACTTAAGAAACATGACGTATAATATATTAGAGTCGTGACGCGTGACGGGTGTAATCCCTGCGCATTACGCTTTACGCATTACGAGGTCATTATTTATGGATAGTTATGAAACTAACTATAATCCCTTCGCATTACGCATCACGCATTACGACTTATTATTGTAGATAGAGTTATGAAAATAACTATATTAAAATAAATCCTAGCGTCACGCGTTACGCGTCACGAATTATTATGAATATACGTAAGAAAACACTTATTGTCATAATTATTACATTTATATGTTTAATTATATTACTTTATATTATTTCCAGAGTAATACTCCTGGGAGGATTTATTGATTTAGAAAAGAAAATTGTCACAAGAAATGTAGAAAGAGCCGTAAATGCATTGCAGGATGAGTATTTATCTCTTGCTGCCATTACAGGAGACTGGGCTCCATGGGATGATACCTATAATTTTGTTAGAGATTTGAATAAATCCTATTCTGAAGCCAATCTTCAGAATACCACTCTTGTAAATTTAAGGGTCAATATTGTAATTTTTACTGATTCTTCAGGGAAAGTGGTTTGTTATAAAGCAGTTGATCTTGCAGCCGGTAAAGAGATACCTGTTACTGAAAATTTGAATGACTTTCTGCATAATTCTCCCCTTTTAAATCATCAGAGTACGACCAGCAGTGTCGTAGGTATTATTATGTTTCAGGGGAAACCTATGATTGTCGCATCCCGTCCCATTCTTACAAATGAATGGAAAGGGCCTTCGAGAGGTACATTGATTATGGGCAGATTTATTGATGAATCAGAGATTAACAGACTCAGGGAGATTACGTCTCTTTCCATTAACATATATAAATTCAGTGCCATTGATCTGCCTGATGATGTCCGGCTGGTAAAGGAATATTTCCTGAAAGAAACAGGTATTTTTATAAGACCCCTTAATAAAGATTATACTGCAGGTTATATTGTGTTAAAAGATATCTATGGAAATTCTGCTCTTATATTAAAGGTAGATATGATAAGAGAAATTTATCTTGAAGGAAAGAGGAGTCTCTATTATTTTATACTCTCCTTTCTGATAGTTGCCATTGTAATCGGTGTGGTAAATATGATGCTCCTTGATATGATAGTTCTTTCCCGTCTTTATCTACTGAGTAACAGTGTTGATAATATAGGTCTTATAAAGGATCTTTCTTTAAGAAAATTGCTTCCCGGAGAAGACGAAATCGCTTCTCTGGCCTGTACCATAGATAGCATGCTTGTAAGAGTTGATGCTTCCAGTGAACAGATAAGACATGCAGACAGGCTTGCAACTATAGGAAAATTTGCTTCAGGTATAGCCCATGAATTAAATGAACCACTGGGAAATATACTTGGTTTCGCCCAGCTTGCAAAACAGTGTCCTTCACTTCCTGAACAGACAGTATCTGATCTTGAAAAAATAGAAAAATCTTCTCTTTATGCCAGAGAAATAGTAAAAAAATTGCTCCTCTTTGCAAGGCAGGTACCTTCAAATAAGGTTACTCTGAATATTAATAATATAATTAAAGACAGCCTCTATTTTTTCGAAGGAAAATGCGAGCAGTCCGGTATAGAAGTGATAATTAATCTATCAGACTCTCTTCCTTCTGTTACTGCAGACCCGTCTCAGATGACACAGGTTCTTATTAATCTTGTGACCAATGCCATTCATGCTATGCCAGACGGCGGAAGACTTGAAATAAAAACCTGTTCATCCGAAAATTGTCTTTTTCTTATTGTAGAGGATACCGGAAAAGGTATGACAGAGGAAACTAAAAAACATATATTCAATCCTTTCTTTACTACAAAAGATGTTAATCAGGGAACAGGTCTTGGGCTTGCTGTAGTACATGGCATAGTGTCATCCCATGGAGGAGATATTAAACTTGAAAGTAAAGAGGGTAAAGGAACAAGGTTTGAAATACGGATACCTCTGGCGTGACGCGTCACGGGAGGAAATAACTTGAAGGTATAGGAATTTTCATTTTTAATGGTGTAAAATCTGGTTTTAAGGGTCATTGATGTTGGGTTATGGGTGTTGGGTCAGGAAGCTTAAAACCCAAAACCTGAAACCCGGAATCTGATTTCAAATTGTAATGTGACGCATAACACGTCATGAACACAGGGAAGGTGTGTAATAAAGTGTCTGAAAAAAAACGAATCTTACTTGTTGATGATTCGATTAATACACTCGAGGTTCTCCAGAGAAATCTTATCTCTCAGGGATATGAAGTGTTTACTGCTTCAGAAGTGGGGGAGGCCATTAAGATTCTTGAAACCATGATGGTTGACCTTGTAATCACAGATCTTCGAATGCCAAAGGTAAGCGGTATGGATCTCGTAAGGCATGTAAGGGAAAATTTTAAAGATACGGAAATTATGATGATTACCGGTTATGCATCTATTGAAAGTGCTGTCGAAGCCGTAAAAATTGGTGCAGAAGAATATCTTGCCAAACCTTTTACATCGGATGAACTTTTTTCTGCTGTAAGACGGGTAATGGATAAACTCATACTCAGGAGAGCCAGAAATAAATTAAATGATATTCCACCTGCTCCTTACGGTATAATAGGTCAGTCTACAGTTATTAAAAAGGTTTTTTCCGATATAGAGAAAGCTTCTTCGACATCTGCTACTGTTCTTATTTCCGGTGAAAGCGGGACAGGAAAAGAACTTGTTGCCAGAGCAATACATTATACCGGCGCCCGTGCATCTTCTCCTTTTGTCCCTGTAAACTGTGGCGGTATACCTGAAGGTTTACTTGAAAGTGAGCTTTTCGGACATGTAAAAGGCTCTTTTACCGGTGCTACAGAAACACGAGCAGGTTTTTTTCAGACTGCTGACGGAGGAACTATATTTCTTGATGAAATAAGTGATACAGGTCTTGCCATGCAGGCAAAACTGCTTCGTGTTCTCCAGGAAAAAGAAGTCTGTATGGTCGGGTCTTCAAAAACAAGAAAAGTGGATGTAAGGGTTCTTGCAGCAACAAATAAAGATCTTCAGATACTCGTTAAAAAAGGTATCTTCCGTGAAGATTTATATTTTCGCCTGAATGTTATTACTATTGATCTCCCGCCACTTCGCGAAAGAGGAGAAGATATTGTATTATTAACATATCATTTTGCCGCAAAGTTTGCCAGAGAAACAGGTAAACCGGTACCGGCCTTCTCGGATAATGCCCTTCAGGTTATTAAGAACTATCACTGGCCGGGAAATATAAGGGAACTTGAGAATGTAATCAATCGCCTTGTCGTTATGACAGACGGAGATTTAATAGAAGTCCCTGATTTACCTTCTCTTATGCGCTTTTCAGCACTGAGAACGTCTGGCTTTGATAGACCTCTTGCAGAAGTGGAACTGGAATATATATCCAATGTTCTGGCAAGTGTGGGAGGAAATAAAACACAGGCTGCAGAGATACTGGGCATTGACAGAAAAACTCTCAGAGAAAAATTGAAAAAATTTAAGCTTGATGATGAATAGTGAGTCGTGAGTCGTGAAAAGTGAAAAGTGAGTGGATACGCATTACGCATTACGCACCACGCATCACGAACCACCCGTCACGCGTTACGCGTTACGCGTCACGATTATAGTATCACCCATTACACTCTCTAAAATGAATAATTGAAAAAATCGGGTAATTTTTCCCCACCGAGGTATATTTCCCCGAAAAAAATTGGCTTTTTTGAATGATTTTTTTTCTCCTTAAAATTTTTTATTTCCTATTCAATTGCTTATGCTGTAAAGAGAATATTACACCCTCCATACCGTTAAAATTCCTGTTGGTACAGAACTTGCTATTTACTAATTGGAACTTCAGTAAACAGGTATAATCTTCGTGATAAAGGAGAAATTCTATGTTAAAGATCAGGGAGTATGGTTATGAGGATGCATATCTTTATCTTCCTTCCTGTGATAACTATAGTCACGTAAGAAAAAACGAACTTACTATTGTTCCTCTTACCGGTGAAGTAAGAGACTATACCGAAGGTTTATGTTCTATCTGCATAAAAAGTAATACCTGTGTTTTTGCCGGAGCGGAAGGCGGCATCTGGCGTTGCATTGATTATACAGAGAATGAATAATTTAAATTTTAACTGAAAAGGATGTGGAAAAGGTGAAACTTATGAGAGAAACTACACGATTATCTAAAGACACAATTCTGGGAGACAAATATAAAATTATTCAGGTTTTATCAAATGAAAGTGAAGAAAATGATCTTAAGTATATAGCCTTTGATATTTATAATCCTGAAAAGAATGTATTAATAAGGGAGCTTGTATTTTCCATATCTGATGATAAATTCAGGAAAGAAATTATAGAAGTTTTTGAAGAAAGAATCAAGTATATTATTAATATAAGTCATGAAAACCTGAGCCCTGTATTTGATATCTTTACGGAAGATGAAAAAGAATTCCTGAAATACAGGGTCTATATTGTTACGGAAGCCGAGAATGCAGACAGAATAAATCTGGCTCAGGTTATAAAGGACTATAGTGGAGATATACCTTTTGATAAAATTAAAGACTGGGCTCTTCAGATATGCGATGCCCTTGCTGCTCTTCATAATTCTGCCGCAGGGCCGGTCATATTTTATGATCTCAAACCTGAAAATATACTTTTTACCGGTGATGGCAAAATAAAACTGACTGATTACGGACTTTCAAGAATGTTAGACAAAGGATTTTTCCATAATAAATATATGGGAACTCCCGGCTATTCGGCACCTGAACAATATGGTTTAAAGCCTGTTGATACCAGGGCTGATATCTTTGGTCTTGGAGCTTTATACTCCTTTGCATAGAAGATTTCATGCCTATCTAAA
>JAKPQU010000377.1 GCA_029555925.1 Bacillota bacterium | reverse complement strand
GATCGTGACACGTGACGCGTGGTCGTGATGCGTGATGCGTGATGCGTAATGCGTATTTTTACCGGTACCGGGCGAACAAAGTGGTTCGCCCCTACTCACTTTTCACTACTCACTACTCACTACTCAACAATTTCCTGAACTCCTTACCGTATCTCTCCAACACATCTTTTTTCTGATAATATCGTTCCATTCTTATTTTCCCTGTTTGAGCCATTTTTTTATAGAGGTGACCATCCCTTAATATGGTCATTATCGCGCCGGCTGTTTCAGACGGGGCATGGACATTCGTAATAAGTCCACATTTTCCGAGCATCTCGTCTTCACCGTCTTTACCGTATAAAAGTTCCCTGCAACATCCTACATTTGTAGCCACACATGGTATACCGGCACTCATGGCTTCCATTAACGTAAGAGGTTGTCCTTCACTTATACTGGTAAGCACAACCAGATCTATATCATTAAAAGCATCTGCCAGGTTTACATTACCTGTAAACTCTACAATGCCGTCAAGGCCCATCAGATTTATAAGGGTAATACATTCATCAAAATATTCTCTGTCTTCATCATAAGGCCCCATAACAAGAAATTTAACCTTGTCGACCATTTCATCACATACCAGTCTGGCTGAAAGAATGTAAGTTTTTATGTCTTTTATGGGTACAACTCTTCCTACAAGCGTTACAGTAAGAGTTTTTTTATTCAGTTCCTTTGGCTTAACTGATGCAAATCTCTCCATATCTATTCCATTTGGAATAATAACAATCCTGGAAGGGTCTGCTCCTGCTTCTATTTCCATTCTTGCATTATCAGAGAAAAGAGTAGTTATAGTAGACGAATTGTCATATACAAGAGAACTCAGGGTAAGGTAGAGATTTATCCAGACTTTTTTCAATCCTGTAAAGACTTCCCTTGCCATATAACCGTCCTGTTTTATCTCATAGATCCAGCTGGCCTGATTTATTTCTATCATTCTCTCTCTGTGGTAAATACCATGTTCTGTTAACATTAAAGGTTTATTGTAATATAAGCTGGAAAGAGTTGCGCCGAGTCCTGCATATCCGGTAAGGACAGTATAAAATAAAGAAGCAGGTGGATAAATGGCTCTTAAAATATTATAAACCGGCAATACAAGAGATCTGTATGACCAGATGTATTCAAGAAAAGGCACATCTGAAAGACTGTTATTATAAAGTTTTGTTATAAATTTCCATGCTTCCGGAGAGAAAAAAAGGTCACCTATATCCAGTTTAAAACCCTCCATAAAACCCAGTTCTTTACATAAATATTTAAACCTGTCTTTATCTATTTTCCCGGAAGATATAATGAAATCAAAGAGAAGATCCATTAACTGCCCGGCTCCGGTGTTTTTCCCTTTCCTCTTTATATCCGGCAAATCGTATAAATATATATCTTTATAATATAAAATATTTTTCGGAAGATCATATTTAAATTCTTTTATTTCAGAACTGGAAGCCACCATATGAACGACGGAAAACGTAAAATCTTTAAAATACTTAATCTGTTCCTGAACCCACGAAGAGACGCCGCCTCTTACATAAGGATAACTCCCTTCCACAAAAAGACATATATCTGCTTTTTCGAAATTCTTTTCTTTTGAAAATTTTGCTATAGTCCATTTCAATACAGGATTTGTAACATCATCGGCATCGACAGAGAGGTTTTTATCTCTGAAAAGTGACTCTGCCATGCCGGATTCTCTCAAAACTCTGAGTATTTCATTTCTTACGTTTTTATCTCTTTCTTTTTTTAAACAATTTTTCAATATTCCGGGAATAGTGCAGGATTTAATCTGTCCCAGAGCCCATACACAGGTAACACGAACAGAAGGATTTTCATCATCCAGGAGTTTAACAAGTTCATTACAGGCTTTTTTAACTTTTCTGCTGCCGCAGTAAAAGGCTGCAGCATATCTAACTTCTGCATCACAGTCACTCAAAGACTTCAGAACAGCATCTTCGGCTCTTTCATCTCCGATAAGACGAAGACTGTCTATTATACGGGCCCTTATTCCAGGATCTTTATCCTTTAATATCCCGATAAGTGGTATAACAGCATTTGCCTGTTCTCCCATGCCAAGAGATTTTATTGCATAGGTACGGGCATAATAATCAGATGAAGAGAGCAAATCCAGGAAATAATCATATTTAAAATCAGAGCTTATATTATCCAGTGCTCTTTCTGCAGTTCTCTGAATAATTTTGCTCTCATCAAATAAAAATTCTGTTAAATCTTTAACAGTACTTTTATAATCAAATAAAGACAGATGTTTTATAACATAATATTTAATCTTAAAATCAGATAATTTCGCTGTCTGTGCCAGACGGTGAAGTTCTTCTTCATTCTTTATTTTCGAAAGAAGATATTCTGCTTCTTCCCTCTTTGTCGCATCCAGAAGCACAAGACCATTGAATATTTTCTCTATTGTTTTTTCCACTTAACTATCTCCACCTGTCAGTGTATGAGAATCGTAACGGGTAACGCGTGACGCGTGACGGGAGGAAAAATTCTCATTCTTCGTTGAGCTCGACCCGGTCAAATGTAACGCGCTAACCGTCACGCGTCACGCATCCAACACCTCTCCAGTAACCGATAAAATCTTTTATCTTTTCTTTTTCATCACCGTCATATATTTCAATGAGCGATTCTATTTTTGTTATATACACATCCATATGCTTTAAATCCTTTTTCTGCCAGTAACATTCGGAAATAGCTATTAAAGATGACATATCATGTTCTTTTGAAGAAAGAGATTTTTCAATATACTCTATAGCTTTATCATAATCTCTTTCATAGAGATAAAGTTTCCCCATTAAAAAATTGGCTTCATACTGACTTGAGTTTAACTCCAGCGATTTTCCGAGTGCCGACTTCGCGTTTCCCAGTTCGTCTTTTATTGTTTTATAATTATCAAATAATCCAGAAAAAGCATATTCCATTATTACACTTCCCAGATCAAGATAAATTCTGTAATCTGAAGGATGTTCTTTAAGTTCCAGTTTTAATTCATTTATAAAAAGGTTATATTTTTCCGATATATTTGCAAGTTCTTCTCCTGCATAATATCTTATATCCATATGACGATCATTTAATAAATCCTTTAAAATCCCAATAGAGTTATGACTTACAAATTTTCCCAGCGATTTCACCAGATTCAATTTCTGACTGAAATCCTCCTCAATCCTTACAGAATCACGAAAAGGCTGAAGATCAATATTTAATTTTAAAAAATCGAGAGATTTTGTTAGCTTCGGAGTTTTATCTCTGTTTCTCGTATCTGATAAAATATATTCCCTGTACTCTTCATAGAGATTTAACGTTTTTTCTTTATCCTTCTCCTGCAGCATCTGATAAATGCCAATATAACCAATGACAGGTAAAGACATGAGAAAAATAAATACAAAAGGATAAAAGGTTTTTCTTTTATCTTTAAGTAAATACACAGACAGAGAAGCCATGAGAGAAGCCATTATATGTCCTGCCATAATATACACTTCCCAATCCGTGTAATTACGGAATAGAAAATATAAAGAACATAGTTCCAGAAAAAAACTTGATGTCATAAAAAAAATAGAAACCATTATAACTGTTCCCTGTTTCTTATTTCTGAAATTATTTCTTCAAGGAATTTTTTACAGGAAAAAGGTGAAGAATAAACTATTTCCACCTTTAATATAGAATCATCTTCAAAAGGTTTCAGGCTGAAATGTTCCATTTTTTTCTGAATAGCAGAAATAAGCTCATCTATATTATCATCGTTCAGTTTATGTTTCAGCACTGCAAATTCCCATTCATGTTCAAAATGGGCAAGAAGATCAAAATCCTTTATATATTCCCCTATTATCCTGGATACAAATTTCAATACAGATGGTTCTTTTGCAGCAGGTAATTTCTCCCAGTCGAGTATTTTAACCAGAATAAGAATAAAATCTACGCCTGTATTCTGTGCAGTAAGAAAGGCTTCTTCCAGTCTCATTGAAAAATATTCATATTTAAAAATCTGTGTATCAGGTCTGATTATTCTCCTTCCTTCTGATATTTTGTAAGTCATGGCATTTTCTATAGCCCTGGAACACCAATCTGAAAGTAACAAAAAGATTTTTTCCGTAACACGATTAAACTTCAGGAAACTGATATTGTTGATATTTAGCACACCAGACATATCGCCGTCACTGTTTTTCAAAGGAGCTATGTAAACAGGCATATCGGATATGACAGTATCTTTAAATTTTTCCTGACTTATGGAAAAAAGTTCCTTTTTTTCAAAAACCATATTATAAGGGGATTCTCTTATTTCTATTCTTTCCTTCGGAGCTTCTTCATAATCATAATAACCTTTGTAAGATTTCAGGTATAATACATTACCTTCCAGAATATATAAAGTTACCTTCTCTGCCTCCACATATTTCATAACTATTTCAGGTATTTCTTTATATAATCCGTCCAGCTCCAGATTTTGCATATCTTTTGCATCCTGATAGAGATCGGTCATAGTAGAAGTCTGTGTAAGAATCTTTCTTTCATAATTATCTTTTAAAAATGAATTTATTTCATACCGTTCATTCAGTTCTCTGTATTTACTGTCAGACTTTTGAAGTTCTTCCTGTAATTCTTTTATTTTTTTCACATATTTTGTCTGAATAGGACCGACGAAGAGAAGTATAATAAAAAATACAACTATTTCCAGAAGCCTGTATACAAGAGTATTCATACCGTAAGGGGGAATAAATATAAAATAAATAATTGAAATTATAACGGAATAAAACCCCCAGTGAGGGCCATAGCGAAATACTATGAATAAAATAAAAAGGTAAAAAGGATTTATTACAAGAGAATGGATTTTAAGATAACAGGGATCGCCGGGAAATAAAAATATATTAATTACTATAAGGATAAAGGCAAAAATATTTATTTCCCAGAAAACAGGATATTTTGTTCTGTCTCTGACCTTTTTTATTGTGTCCAGGTAATAAGTTACTTTATTGTTCATAATTTTAATAACGTGACGCGTGATGCGTAATGTGTGATAATCGTGACGCGTAACGCGTCACATGTGACGGGTCGGTCGTGATGCGTGACGGGTGATGCGTATTTTCACCGGTGCCAGGCGACCACAGGGGGTCGCCCCTACGACTCACTCAAACAGGTCTTTTCTGCATCTTTTCTACAAAACTAACGGCTTTTAGAATCTCTTCATTGGAAAAAGGCTTGTTTATATAATAATCTGCACCGTAATCATAACTTGTAAGAACTGCATCCGATGTTTTCAAAGCAGTTAACATTATTATCGGAATATGCTTTGTTTTAGGGTTTGATTTAATTTTCAGTGTAGCCTGAATACCGTCCATTCTCGGCATCATTATATCCATTAAAATGACATCGGGCTGCAGTTCAAGCGCTTGTTCTACTGCTTCAACTCCGTTGTCTACTATGGTTAAATCATAACCGATTTTCCCCAGAATAGTTTTAATAACAAGCCTTATAGGTACAGTATCCTCTGCAAGGAGGGCCTTTTTTTTCATTTCACTCATAATATCACCTCTGTCAGAATTTACACTTCAATCCTGCAGTAAATTCATAGTTATTCTGATTGTTATTATTCGTATAACCAATCCTGTTAATCTGATTGGCACCATTTAAGTACTGTCCGTAAACATATATATTATCCGAACATTTATTATCTATGGAAATGGAATAAAAATTAAATGTTACGTCATTACTATCATAAGAACGGGTATATCCGAGATGGAGAAGAGAATCATCCGTAACATAGCAATCCCATTCCACTGTATAATTCCATTGCGATATATCGGAAGGACTGTAATATAAAGGACTCTGAAAGTCAAATTTCTCTGATGATCTTGTAATTCCTGCAGTAAACCACATATTTTCATTATTTTCCCATATCCTGTAAAAGCCGCCGACTTCGGTATAGGTGCCGTTGTTACTATCAGAAAAATCATAATTTGAAATACGGGTAAAGAGATTTAATTTACCGGTCGGAAAAATATTTATATAATAATCCGTACCTTTAAAAGTAATTTTACCGGCCAGTGCTTCAGGAGTCTCTGTAATACAATCTTTTCTTCTTCTGATACCGGCCTGAAGTCTCTTACTCTGAAAAAAGAACTGACCGTAATAAGTATTATCCGGGATACCATCGGAAAATCCTCCCGTAAGTATTACATGGGAACCGAGAGGCTGACGTACTTCCAGTCCAAACTGCCTGTATATACTGCTTAAATTATCATTGGACACTTCATATCTCTGTCCTTTTAAAATCAACTCCGTTCCTGAAGGTAAAACAGGATAATCAATATAACCGTAATAATTTGTATAATCATTTATACCGCTGTCACCTGTTCTATATTCAAAACCTCCGTATAATCCGGACACTTTTTCTTTCATAACATTCCAAAGACTTTCTATATCCTGAGGATTGTTCTGCCTGAGATAAGACATAGGGTTATAATAACCGTAAGAAACACCCGGAGCAGTTGCCAGATTATAATTAATTTCAGACAGTTGAGCTTCCAGTAGAGAATACCTGTTATCTTCTGACGGCGTTTGTACATATATATCCTTGAATGTCTCTATAGCTTTATCAAATTGATTGCCCTGTCGATACACATAACCTTTCAGGGCGGTATTATCAGATATTTTATCAACAAGTTCAACAGATTTATCATACCTGCCCTGCATAATATATAGCTCCAGAAGTCTCTTTTTTATTTCTTCATTATCAGGTTCTAACGATGAAATTTTCTCTGTAACAGCCATCTCTTTCTTTAAGAGATTGGCTTTCTGATAAATATTTTTTAATTTTCTCAAAAAAATTAAATCATCCGGGTTTTTTCTTAAAACATTCAGACATTCGTCTGCACCAGATTCATATAACTCAAGTGACATATATAAGTCTATAACCAGGGTTCTGACCTGTACATCATCTGGCTTTAATTCCAGATATCTCCTGTATAATGTAAGCGCATAGGCATAATTTCTTATTTCCAGCATTTCTTCTGCAAAATCTGTTATAGCCTGAATATTATCAGGCTCACTCTCCAGAATCTGCCTGTATATGGCAGTAGCAGAATCAGGGAATCCTTTTTCCCGTAAAATCCCTGCCTCTTCCAGTAACTTATCGGACGATTTACCGAAAACAGAAGTAACAGTTACAAACATATAGAAAATGATTAAAAAGAAATTTTTTCTCATTTTATTTTTATTTCCAGTTCATAAATTGCCGGCTTTTTCAGTTCATAACTGAATTTCAACAGGCCATTACTATCAGTTTTTACTGTGTTATGTAAATCACCCAGTCTTACTTCGTAAAACCTTTCCGATGCAAGGCTGGCAATTTCCATATAACCTGCTCCGAGTCCCCTGACGATAGATGTAACACTGTCAGAAGATGCATGCCAGTTATCAATATAATGGGAAGCAGATTTAAGATAAACTCTGCTCTGAGGCCTGTCAGATAGATAAATCTTATGTGTTGTCGAATCATCCAGAAAAATATAAAGGGAATTGTTATAATAATCAAATCCAAGAACATGTTCGGACCTGTCCATATCGAGAGCAAGGTCTGTATTATCAAATCTTACTGTCCTTAAATATCCCATATTGTGTATAACATAACCTCCGTCATCTGTTCTGCCTGTTTCAGCACAGTAAAAATCCTTTACTATCTGACAATACTGACTTGCAAACAGTGGAGCTATATGTTTTTGAAGACAACAGTCATATATGGTTTTTATAGCATCCACTCCTTCTTTATACATACCGCTGTAAAAATGGTAATACACATTTATGGGGTAAATCCTGACAGGTTTATCTGTATTGTTTATATGGTCGATTAATTCTTTCATTTCCCCATAATTTTTTGTCCACGAATCCGTATAAATATAATCATTACTTGAAGAAGTTCTGGTCTGAAGCTTCTCCCCTCTTTTTACATAAATCTGACACAGATTACTGTATGATTTATGTTCTTCATCATAAATCGGATCTCCTCCGTTAAGATTTTGAAGTCCCAGTCTGTCTGCCTCTTCAATAAATTCTTCGCCAGGATTACATTTACCGGGCCAGAAAACTGTTTTAACTTCTTTTCCCGGGGGAGCTATATACTGATTTATCAATGCGGTAGAATATAATATTTCCGTATGTTTATCAGGCTTTGAAAAATGAACGTCATAACTCTTATCGTGTCCTTTATTTATAACATCAACCAGTAAATCTCCTCCCATATCAAAAGGATGGGTATGGGTATGAGTGGCTATTTCAACATTATCCAGTGAAAAAATACTCCTGGCTATAGTTACAGGGTAATTATAATATCTCTTATCATGGGCTTCCATTTCACCTGTAATAATGGAAACACTTACAGGTAAATTATATTTCTCAAAAATCTCTTCTTTAATAACTTCTCCAGAATATCTGGTAGGAATATAGGATAAATTGGACAGTCCGTCACCATCAAGGTGGGTATAGAAGATTCTCTGGCCATTCAATGTCGTATAATCAAGTCTGGGAAGTGTCTCAATGTCAAGAGACCGGTTCAGAAACAGGAAAGGATTTACAACCCATTTCCCGTTATTCGTTGTTGTGGGCTTAAGATCATAATGAAGATTTAATAAATCGTCATAATTATCTATGTTAATAGCCTCTTCTTTACTCTCTTCTATTTCATAGAAAAAATCACCTCCCAGAATGCCTCCCCAGTCACCTGTAACGGCACAGGTAGCTTTTCCTGTATCAGCTACATAAAGAGAGATTAATTCTTTATTATCTTTTCCGGTAGATTTAAATAAAGACGGATTAATTTTTTCATCTTTTAAGTTTGCCTCAAAATTGAAGTAACTGCTTTCTTTATTGATTATTTTTATGAAAGGCAAACATGCACCTGCTCGATCCGGTCTGCCGTAATCAAGAGTAACGGGCTGGAATGTGCTGAAGACATTTACAAAATGTTTTGATGTAAGAAGCTCATTATGTAATATTCTTAAATTTTCTCTTATATAAGTATCTTCTCCTGCCATTTCCAGACCGAGTCTGGCAAACACCTGCTTTACGAGAGGTGTCATTTTAAAAGTATCTTTTTCATATAATGCACCGTAGTCTCCCAGAATTATTATTTTTTTTCCTTTATCTATCTGATGTATAAGCCATGAATTGTATTCTGAAACACCTTTTATGGCAGGAGTGCTGAACCATGTTATTATGGCTCCGTATTTTTCCATAGTTCTATCATCAGGTTTTTTCTCTTCAATATCTATATAATCGGGAACAAGCCCCAGATAAGTAGCTATTGCTCCTGTACAGGTATAAAAAGCACTGTTCAGATATACCCTGTCTTCACTGCCTTTGATCAGTACCAGAACCCTTCGTAAAAGAGGTTTATCACATGGTTCAGGCATATTTAGAGTAATAGCCTTTTTTCCGGCCTCTTCAAGTTCCTTTTTTGTATCTACCTGAAAATTAAAAACTTCAGGAGGAACAAAATCTGTTTTTTTAAGGGATTCATCAAAGAAATATTCCAGATTTAATATGTGATTAATCTTCCAGGTAGAAGGTTCCTGGCTGTAAATATAACCTTCCATGGCCATGCCTCCGTAAGGAGTAACAACAACGACAGAACTTTGACTGTCAGGAGTGTCTTTACGGAGTAATGTCAGATAAGATTTATTACGGGGATTTACACTTTTAAACCTGAAATAATTGTT
>JAKPQU010000376.1 GCA_029555925.1 Bacillota bacterium | reverse complement strand
TACAGACAATAAATTAGCCCTTATTTAATTTTTAATTCTATATAAAAAACTAATTTTCCTTCTCCAGAGCCCGCCAGGCAGAAGCTTTTTACGGATACCATTTTACCTGTTACGGTATTTAGTGATACCTGATGCGTATTTGTTTTACACATCACTCATTATGCTTTACTCATTCATTTTTAATTACTAAATTAGTATAATTCGGCATACCAAGAAATTCATCCCTGTTTTTCGCCATTAATTCCGGTTCTATTTCCCATAAATGATCTCTGCTTCTCAGTTCCTGAGTAACTCCTTCTTTCACTTTAATAAAGAGTTTTCCCCCGCTATCAAGATACTGCCCTATGGATATATCACAGAGATGGTCATACTCTTGTTCATCCTGTTCTATTATTATATTTTTCTCTTTTAATTTACTGAGAACTTCATCTTCAAGAAATTCTTTTTCAGTTTTTGGAAGACCGTATTTATTAATACTTTCCAGATCTTTCACATTAAAAATCGAGTGGCCATGCCCGTCGCCTGTCACTACGTCAAGATTTTTAACATTTTTTCCGCCGGAAAGTCTTTCAACCAGTTCTTCTGTCGTCAGTTCTACCGGTTCTTCAAAGATAGAAAAAATCAAATTTTCAAAGAAACGACATCCCTTTTTCTTCATATCTTCTATGAGAGATTTACACTGATTTGATGGAATTTCTTCTGAACCCTGAATAACATAAGTTTGCTTTTTCATAGAAGATTTAAACTCTTTAAACATAAGCTCGAGAGCATCTCCGATATGATCAGAAATTTTTCCCGGACCTATAATACCATCTTCAAAGAGATCTTCTAACATAGAAAAAGCGCTGATAGAAAGCCAGTGCCCCATGGCACTGATCAGAAGATTGCTGTAATCCAGAGATATATTCCCATCTTCAAGTTTATGAAGGAGATTTTTAGCTCCTTTATTTTCAGTCATAGGATTAATATCTTCTTTTTTATCTGAAGATTTCATATAAAGCTAGTTCCTGTAATAAATAAAAAAATACTCATTCTCAAATTATACCATAAATATACCCATTATAGCAATAGAAAAATCAGCAATTATAACCTTCATTACGTATTACATGTTTATATGAGAATCGTGATGTGTAACGCATAATGGCATTAAGTTAAGGAATTTGATTTTCCCTCCCTTGAGGGAGCGTATATGTATTATTTATGCTTATCTCAGTAATATATTAATATGCTATAAACCAGATTAGATAAGGTTTTCTGGCTTTTCACTTTTCACTACTCACTTGAGTAACAACATTGTGCGTAACGCATGACGGGAGCAGTTTATTTATGCTCACCTCAGTAAATTAGCTGTATAAAAGCAATCAAAACAGGTTCTAATCTTTCCGACAGGTTCCGGTTATATGTATACTGGATCCGCAGAAGTTGCAATTCCTTTCCTCATTTATTTCATAGCAGGTGAGCATATAACCGCTTCTCCCTATAACAACTTTACCGCAGGAAGGACATTTTGTATTTTCACCATCGACACCCCATATATTACCTATATAAACATAATGTAATTTTTTTCTGGCTATTTCCATAGCTTTTAGAAGTGTTTTTTCAGGGGTTGCCTTTATGGTAAGTTTGTAATCAGGATGGTATCGAGAAAAATGTAAAGGTGTGTGATGGCCGAGATTTTCAGCTATCCAGTCAGTAAGTTTTTCCAGTTCTTCATCTCCGTCATTCTGAGTCGGTATTACGAGATTGGTAATCTCTACAAGACAGTATTTAGAGGCTGTCTTACATGTTTCAAGTACCGGCTCCAGTCTGGCTTTGCAGAGTTTCACGTAAAAGTCGTTGTTTATTGATTTTACATCAATATTCATGGCATCTATATAAGGCAAAAGTTCCATCAGGGGTTCCTGATTTATATAGCCGTTTGTAACAAGAACATTTTTGAGGCCTTCTTTTTTGAGGAGTTTTGCCGTCTCATAAACATATTCATAACCGATAAGAGGTTCGTTATAAGTATAAGCAATACCTATATTGCCCTTTTCATGAGTGGATTTTGCAATAGATACTGCTTCTTCCGGCGTAATCGTCTTTGTAAAACTGGAAAGTATTTTTTCACCTCTTTCCGCAAGAGCCTGACTTGATGACCAGTTCTGGCAGAATTCACAGGCAAAATTACAGCCCAGTGTTCCGAGAGACATTATTTTCCAGTTAGGATAGAAATGAAACAATGGCTTTTTTTCTATCGGGTCAAAAGGGGATCCTGTATACTGGCTGTAAATCAAGGAATAAAGTTTTCCCTTTATATTTTTCCTGGCTTTACATACTCCCACCTGTCCGTCATCTATGGTACAATTAAAAGGACATAGCCTGCACCTGACTTTACCGTCATTTATTACGTCATAATACATTGCTTCTTTCATAACTATAAAAGCTCTCCCTCCTGGGTAAGAACAAATCCATCTTTCCGTTTTTTATCTTCTTCTTTTTTCTTTTTATCTATGGCTTCTGTAATTTCCATCCTCTGGTCTGTTGTTCCCTTTGGAGCTTCTCTTGAAGAATCCTGACCGGTCCAGAAAAGATTCTCAAAGGAACCTCCTCCGTCAAAAATTTCAGACTTCATAAAAATACACCTCCTTCTCAATTTTATTTTACCTTAAAACAGGCTTATTTTCAATGAGTAATGACAAAAAAATCTAATGTAAATCCTCGAAAACAAGAGGATTTTTTGCTCTTGCTGCAGCTATATTCTTATCAACAATTCCTTTTTTGCAGAGATTTTTCAGGAAGTTATCCATTGTAACCATACCGTAATCTTTTCCTGTAGTAATCATATTTTCTATCTGATTTGTCTTGCCTTCTCTTATGAGATTTCTTATAGCAGACGTAGCAACTAAAACCTCAAGTGCAAGGATTCTTCCGGGGCCGTCAATTCGCGGAAGTAATTGCTGGGAAATTATACCCTGGAGACACTGAGAAAGCTGAACCTTTACCTGTCCCTGTTGATAGGGAGGGAAAATATCAACGATTCTGTCTATTGTTGTGGCAGCATCCGACGTATGAAGAGTGCTTAAAACAAGATGACCTGTCTCTGCCGCAGTGAGAGCAGTAGATATTGTTTCAAGATCTCTCATTTCACCTATACATATGACATTGGGATCCTGTCTCAGAGCATTTACAAGGGCACTGCTAAAGCTACGGGTATCTGCATCAATCTCTCTCTGTATGACTATACTGTTTTTATGTCTGTGCATGAATTCAATCGGATCTTCAATGGTTATTATTCTGACTCTTCTCTGTGTATTGATAAGATCTATCATGGCATTCAGAGTAGTAGTTTTCCCTACTCCTGTAGGGCCTGTTACAAGAACAAGGCCGTTCGGTTTTAACGACAGATTTGCCACAACAGGGGGATGTCCCAGTTGAGTCAGACTTTTTATTTCCAGAGGTATCAATCGAAAGGCTCCTTCTACATGGCCTTTCTGATAATATATTGATGCCCTGAAACGGCCTATATCAGGGTTGGAAAAAGAAAAATTCAATTCCCAGTCTCTTTCAAATCTTTCCCTTTTCTCTTCAGGAAGAATACTGTAAATAAGTCCCTGTGTATCATCGGGAGTCAGTTCCCTTTCTTTGAGAAAACCAATCTGTCCGTCAACCCTTATACTGGGTGGTATCCCCACGACAAGATGTAAATCGGACGCACCGATATTCAGAGCCTGTTTCATCAAGTCAACAATATCCATAATTTATACAACCCTTCTCAATGTAATCGTGACGCGTGACGCGTGACGCGTGACGCGAGATGATAACCTGAACTATATTATAACAGGACTTACGCATTTTGTCATTTCGAGGAGCGAAGCGACGAAGCAATCCCACCGGTTTCTGATGTAATGACGGGATTGCTTCGATTCGCTCGCGATGACAGGTTTTTCTTTACTTCTTACGTAAAGCGTAATACGTGAGGTTTTACAACCCATCACGCATCACGCATTACGCATTACGACTTATATATTTAAAGGTTCTATCCGATGGCCTGCTCTGAAGAAGGGTAATATCCTGTTTCTGAATGCAGATGTAATGAACAGATATAACAGACCCAGGAATATACCTGTCAGATTAAAGGAAAACAGTTCTGGCACTCTTTTACCTGCAAGAAAACTTACCGTAAAGACTATAAGGATCGGCAGTAATTTAATCCTCGTAATCTTTTGATTTCTGAGCATAATGACCATATAAAGAGAGGACAGTAAAAAAGCCCAGCAGAATATGGAGAGGAAAAAATTACCTGTATAAACAAAACTTATGGCAGGATTCTTCCCCTCTTCCATAAGGAGTTTTTTGAAGGTAAAAACCTGGCCGCTCTGAGGTATATATAACTCTACCGGTAAAATACCTGAAACTCTGCCTGAATTATCTGCCACACTTACACTTGTAAAATTCTGTACCATAGCCTGCTGCCTGTCTTCTTTTCTCTTTATCTGTTCCGAAGAAGGGGCGATCTTTTCAGCAATTTCTTTATCATAGGCTTCATCCTTCTGCACCTGTAATGTGCCTCCTGTCAATCCGAGGGATACGGCACCTGTGCTTATTTTCATATTGCCTCCGAAACTTATGACCCTGTTATCTTCAGGCAAATAGACAGTCCAGTAATATTCCGATACCTGCACATCACATGCCGGAAGAAATTCCGATTTACTGCCAAGGAATGAAAAACCTCCGCTTTTACTTTTATAGGATACTTCAACTGCAAAGGAATTGAGGGCAGAGTTCTGTCCTGCATCGGACTTTCTGAGAGGTATGAGAACTGTTCTGTTATCTTTACTGTTAGATGCTTTCACAGGTTTTACTGGGGAACCGGATACAAAAGCATTCATAATCTCCGCTCCCTCGGGAAGCCTTATCTGCAGGAACTGTTTCAGATTATTTTTCATCTGATATATAACCTTTGTAAGGCATACTCCTTCATCGTTGACAAAGGTTATGGCCTGGGCGCTGTCCACTGTGGCCGACAGTACCGGCAGTTCTTCATGTTTTTCCGTTTCTATGGAGAGTACGAATGGATGCTTATAGTAACGGTAAGCAAGAATTACAGGACTTGTTGCCATACTGTCAAGAGCAGTGGGAAGTTCTTTCACATCTATCCTGTTTATGTCCTGTTCTTCTGTAGATTTCATTTCCAGACTCGTTTTTGCTTCACATGCTATAAAGCCTTTTTCCTGTTCAACATCTGTAACCTGAAGGAAAGGTACGGTCCATACAGAAGAAATATTTTTAAGAGGTTTTTCGCTGACAACCGTTATCTGAACAGCACCTTCTGCCTTTTCAGTAAGTATGACATTGATATGTTTCCCGTTCTTTCCTTCTTCCATAGTCCATGTCTGAAGTTTATCACTTTTCACTTCAAGAATTTCCACATCTTTCGGTGCCAGGAAGTAAAAGCTGTCACTTTTACCGCGGACTACCGAGAGATTTATCTGGCTCGTAATCTGAACTGCGCCGACACTGACAGAAACAAGGTGATTGACCTGAGCATAAATTCGCGGTTTTACATTTATCTGAGTAATTTTGCTGTTACCTGATGTTGGAAGAGACCAGGACACCTGCACAGACTCTCCTGCAGGGAGAGTGCCTTTAAAAATACTCCTGTTTTCTTCTGCAGATGTATTTCCTCCCATGGAAGGATTGACCTGTATATTTATACCTGTAGCAGGTATGGAGATCTTCAGATTGGATGAAGAAGAAGGCGGAAGGAGCAGGGTGGAAACAGTGGTATTACCGGATCTCTTTGCAGAAACGAGATAGGTAAAGGTAAGACTGTGTCTTCCCGCACCTTTGTGGATAATCGTATATTTTCCGTCTTTCGTATAGACAGGCATATCGGCACCGTCTACTTTTACTTCATTGAGAGCCGCCTGGGTACCTATAAGAGAAATTTCATTCCATCCGCCATGGAAAGAACTGAACATAGTGTTGCACTGGACTTTAAGGGAATCTTTACCTGCCGTAACAGAGAGGTCGGCAGTGCCGAATACGAGAGTTACAGGCGGAGGAGGCACAGGCTGAGAAACAGGTTTATTGTTTTTATTCATAAGCTGCAGGAACTGATCGAGCGGCACAGTAACCTGTCCCTGCTTGCCCTGCTCCTGTGCGATTGCAGCCGATATAAGGCCTGACATGATAAGGATAATCAAGAAAATCTTTAAAATTCTATTCATACTAAAATTCCTCCTTTATGATTTTCTCAATAGTCGCACAGAATGAAAATTTATTCCCTCTAATTTTTCAGGGTTCACATGTTCAATAATCCAGTTCTTTCAAGATGACTTATCTTTTTTAGCATTTTTTTCTAACACTCTGATGAAATATAGCATAGTAAAGGAAATAGATTTTATTTATAGAATTTTAATAAATCATTATAGTCAATGAAAGAAAATGTGTAGAGATGAACAAAAGTTCCATAAAGAATTTCTCCGTTGAAGCATTGTCTGAACCGGGATTTATGGGATTAAAGGATGAACAGGATTATGTTCACCGTTTAAATTAACAAAATCCCATCATCCCTGAAGCCTGAAAATACCGGGTCAGACAAAAGAAAGGACAGAATAATCAATGAACAAAAGTGCTATAAAGAATTTCTCCGTTGAAGCAAGAAAAAACCTTCTCTATCATGTAGCTAAAAAAGCAGAATATTACGGCATAACATCAGAAAAGATAGAACCTGTGACGGGTGAATCCGAAGACGGTATTGTCATAGGAGACAGGGTACATATCAGAAAGATAAAAAAACAGAGAGAAGAACTTGTAAGAATGGTTTTGGAGAAAGGTTATGAACAGGTCATGGAAGAAGGGGCCTGTACCTGGTTTAACCGCTTTATAGCCCTTCGCTTTATGGAAGTGAATGATTATCTTCCCGCAGGCGTAAGAGTTCTTTCTTCAATTACTCCCGATAAAACAGAACCTGATATAATAACCTCTGCCCTATCTATAGATCTTCCTGTGGATAAAGATATTATTTACGGATTTCAGGATAATAATGATCTGGAAAGTTTATATAAATACCTTCTTATTATTCAATGCAATGAATTATCTAAAATACTTCCTTTCCTTTTTGAAAAGATTCTGGATTATACGGAACTGCTTCTGCCTGATAATCTCCTTTTTACCGATTCCGTCATAAGAAAACTCACAGCAGAAATACCTGAAGAAGATTTTAAAGAAGTAGAGATAATAGGGTGGCTTTATCAGTTTTATATTTCAGAGAAGAAAGACGAAGTTTTTTCCGATTTAAAGAAAAACATAAAGATTTCAAAAGAAAACATTCCTGCTGCGACACAGCTATTTACACCAGCATGGATTGTGAAATATATGGTTGAGAATTCCGCCGGAAGGCTCTGGCTGGAAGCCCATCCGGATAAGGAACTGCAGGAGAAATGGAAATATTATATTGAGCCGGCAGAACAGGAGCCGGAGGTTCGGAAACAGCTGGATGAAATAATAGACAAAAATCTTAAGCCTGAATCTATAAAAATATTAGATCCCTGTATGGGTTCGGGCCATATCCTTGTTTATGCCTTTGAGGTCATGTATGAGATTTACAGGAGTGCCGGATATGAGGAAAGGGAAATTCCACATTTGATTTTAACAAAAAATTTGTACGGCCTTGATATAGATGACAGAGCGGCACAGCTAGCGGCATTTGCCGTAATGATGAAGGCAAGGAGTTTTTATAGAAGGATTTTTCGTAAAGAAATTTCCCTCAATCTCTGTTCCATTCAGGAATTTAATGGAGGAGCCTTTCGCGAAACGCCCCTCCAGGGTTATCCTGTTTTGATGGATCTGTGCGAACAGTTCGTTGACGGCAAGGAATTCGGGTCTTTAATTGAGGTCAGAGATTTTGATAGAATTGAGGCAGAGAAAGAACTGGAGAGATTTGCGGGGGAACATGATATGTTTTCCCATCATCTGGTTGAAAGGGTGGAAGGGATTGTGAAACAGGCCGGGATTCTGGCCGGAAAGTATGATGTGGTTGTGACCAATCCGCCTTATATGGGAAGCGGTAATATGAATAAAAAGGTAATGAATTTTCTTAAAGAAAACTTTCCTATTTCCAAAAGTGATCTTTTTGCCTGTTTTATTGAGAGATGTATAAGTTTTACTAAGGAAACAAAATTCACAGGAATGATTACACAACATTCCTGGATGTTTTTATCTACCTATCAAAAATTAAGAGAGAGTTTGCTAAATAAAAACACTATTTTTTCGATGCTTCATCTTGGCTCAAGAGCTTTTGAGGAAATTGGAGGAGAGGTTGTTCAAAGTAGTAGTTTTATTATTAGAAATGAATACATTAATTCTTATAAACCTGTATTTGTAAGACTTGTAGATTTTAATAATTCACAACAGAAAGAAAAAGCATTTTTCATTGAGAAATATAGATTAAAAAATACCATACAACAAGACTTTTCTAAAATTCCAGGTTCCCCTATTGCTTATTGGGTTAGTAATAAAGTAAGAAAAATATTTGAGTTAGATGTTTCTTTAGATAAAATAGTAAAACCTTGTATGGGAATGAGAACAGGTAACAATGAGAGGTTTTTAAGATATTGGTTCGAAGTTAACAAAGAAAAAATTGGTTTAAATTTTAAAAATAGTTCAGATGCTTGTAAGTCAGCTTTAAAATGGTTTCCTTATAATAAAGGGGGAGAATTCAGAAAATGGTACGGTAATAATGAATTTCTAGTAAACTGGGAAAATGATGGTTATGAAATAAAAGAAAATACAAAAAAGGTTTACCCTCAACTTGGCGATAATCTAGGATGGAAAATTTCAAATGAAAGTTTTTATTTTAGAGAAGGTATAACCTGGTCAAGAATAAGTTCAAGTTATTTAGGAGTAAGATATTCACCTTCAGGTTTTTTATTTGATACTAATGGTTCTTGCCTCTTTCCAGATAAAGAAAATATAAAATATTTTACAAGTTTTTTATGTTCTAAGTTGTCTTTCAATTTTTTTAGAATATTGAACCCAACAATAGCTTTTCAAGTAGGAGATCTAGGAGCAATACCCATCCTCTTCCCTCAATCCGAATCCATAAAACTCCTGATAGACACTCTCACAGAAGAAAACATCCAGATTTCCCGGCGCGACTGGGACTCCTTCGAAACCTCATGGGACTTCCAGCTTCACCCGTTCATCCAGCACAGGACGGACGGCACGATACAAAATGCCTTCAACTCCTGGAGAGCCTATACAGAATCTCAGTTCAACCAGTTAAAATCCAATGAAGAAGAACTGAACCGCCTCTTCATAGAAATCTACGATCTATCAGATGAACTCACTCCAGAAGTGGAAGATAAAGACATCACAATAAGAAAAGCAGATCTGGAAAGAGACGTAAAATCCTTCCTGTCCTATGCAGTGGGCTGTATGATGGGCCGCTATTCCCTTGACTCTCCCGGCCTCATATACGCAGGAGGCGCCTTCGACCCTTCAAAATACAAAACATTCCCCGTAGACGATGACGGCATAATCCCTGTCCTTTCGGCAGACTGGTTTGATGATGATATAGTGGCACGGTTCATAGATTTCGTAAGAGTCACCTTCGGCTCTGAGAATCTCTATGAAAATATCGACTTTATAGCATCTGTCCTGGGGAAAACAGATAATGAAACTTCAAGAGAGAGAATAAGAAAATATTTCCTGAATGATTTCTATAAAGACCATGTAAGAATATACCAGAAAAGGCCAATCTACTGGCTCTTTACATCGGGAAAAAACAAAGCCTTCAATGCATTGATCTATCTCCACAGATATGACAGATTCACCATAGCAAAAATGAGGATAGATTATCTCCATGAACTGCAGGGAAGACTTGAGGTAGCAGAAAAACATGCCAGAGAAAACCTTGCTCGGATAAAAGATGGCAGGGAAAAGAAACAGGCAGAGAAAAAACTCTCTGAAATAGCGGCTCATAAAGATGAACTCAGGAAATATGACGAGCCGGTAAGACATATGGCAGACATGCAGGTAGAAATTGATCTTGATGACGGTGTAACGGTGAATTATGAGAAATTCAAAGGACTTGTCGGGAAGATTGTGTAAAAAGGAGTGATTTCATGAATGAAGCCATGAAAAAAGAACTTATGTTACTGAAAAGAAAAAAACTTACGGAAAAACTCCTTTCTGTAAGAGAAAAAACTCCACGCCTTACTACAGAAGAAATTGTGAAAATATTAAATAAATACAGGAAAGGACAGGCCTATCCCATTCCTGATAGAAATGAAGACGCCTGTCCTTAAAATCCCGGCTCATTTTCCATAAGCCCTGAGAATTACATTATTATCATAGTAATAAGACAAATTTTCTAAAAGTATTGTAATATCTGTTGCATCATTATAAGGTATTTCATAAGAATCCGTTCCGCCATATTCCTCCACATTTAAGCGAGTGAATTTCCCTTCCGTATTTTTAAAGCGATATATTTTTACAATAAAATAATCTTTTATAGAAGGTTTTACTGTCAGGTAAAGGGAACCTTTGTTGCCATCTGACTTGAAATTGAAATATCTTCCGCTCAGATGATAAAGAGTCAATGTCTGATTATTATAATAGGGATTTAACTCTGAACTGGAGCTAAAGGCATTATAATTATAAGCAAAAGGATAACCGGAAGCCGGGCTGAACAGAGGGTCTCCTTTTTCTCTCAAAGGCAAGTTAACATAGTTAACATTATTGAATATCTCGCCGTAAATAACATAATCTTCAAAGGCTTCACCATAAAAGTCAGAGACATACTTATTGATATTGTTTTTAAATGGGTCATCAAGAACTGTAAAAAAAGCTTCCTGTGGATTTTTAGTAAAAAAGTCTGTTACTATATTTTTATAAGGATTTATACCGTATTTTGCTATAAGATAGGTCCATATAATGGCATTATAATATTCGTTACCTGTATCTTTTACCTGATTATCCAGGGAAACAGAGAAGAGATCCGGCCCCATCCAGAAACCTCCTTCTGAGCCATTATAGGCCTGTATATCATATTTATTTTTTTCATAAGTGTCAAGTTTATTGTATAAATAAGGCCCCATACTTTCTGCTGTATTTTCAGCCATCCATGTAGGGAAATTATTTCTATTGGAATAATTACGTTGAATTAGATGAAAAAGTTCATGATAGGCTATCTCCGAGATGTACTTATTTTGCCCAGAAGGCATACATATAATACCACAACTACTCGCCCATGCATCACGGGAATTATCAGGCTTTATATAGACCATAATTCTCCGGGATTCAAACAATGGTCCTCCCTCCGAGTAAGAAAAAGGGACAGGTGAAGCATATCCCAGGTTTTTATAATAGCTGTACCCTGCTTCAAAGAAGTCTCCCATAGCTTTTACCTGTTCTTTACTCATATTATTTCCATAATGTACTGTAAAATGTCCCCCGGTAGTATATTCATAATTTGGATAATTATAGGTCAGTCCATGTCCATAATTTATATTTTTGAAATAAGTAACATTGACAGGATGTATCATCATACTGCCTCTGTTACCTTCAATAATGTAGTTATCAAAGTCTTTTTCTATATAATCTATATAAGTTGTCAATATATGGTTATTACTATCATAGAAAGTATATTCCTTATCAATAAAAAGCCATTCTTCTCCGCTCCATATGGCAAAACCGGGATCCGGAGAATTGGGGTCTACTTTCATCTCTAACTTTACAGGTTTATTGAGACCTATTAATTCATCTGGAGAACCGCTTGAAATCTCGTATATTCTTCCATGTTCCTCTTCATTGCTGCTGTGAATAATGCCGTTTTTATCGGTTATAGTAACTTCTGCCACTTCAATTTCATTGTCAGATGATAAAGCTCCGGCTGATACAATGACATTTAAATCTTCAAAAGATATTTCTCCTCCATTACTGGCAGAAATAGTAGAAACTTTTGTAACTATTTCTTTTGCAGTTGAAATAACCGATTGTGAAGGAACAGGTGTTGGAATAATAACAGGTGTCGGAGTAATAATAACAGGACTTGCCGTATCACTTCCGCCGCAACCTGACAAAAAAGTTATGAAAATAAAAGAAATTATAATAAGAATCGGTGAACAGTTTTTCATTTAAATAACCTCCTCGTAATTATAAATTAAACTGAAAAATCAAATTATAGGTGTGTATTTCATAACCTATTAGAATTTAATTTGTCGTGATGCGTAATGCGTAATGGGTTATTATCCCTTCACATCACACATCACGCTTTACGCATTACGAAGTTATTAATTATGGATTGTTATGAAACTAACTATATAACCTATCTTTATATATCGGAAAAAAATATAAAAATATTTATAAATTCTCAATAAATATTTTGTAATTTTATCAGCGAGCCCTGATTTGTGAGTCGAAAATATCCTGTCTGCTCACTCTCACAGATTTTCCAGTACTATTTATGCAGGATTCTATATAAAAATTCATGATTGCATTATAGGCTTATAACATGTATAATAGGTCAGATTTTACCCCCTTTAATTTAAGCGTACAGGAACTTTCATTTTTTATGGCGTAAATTAAGCTTTAAATAAAATATTATCCGGTTCTCTGAAACATTTATCAAAGGAGTTGTATTCAACATGTTAGCAAAAGAATTAAGAAGAAAATATATAGATTTTTTCAAAGAAAGAAATCATGCCGAAATTCCGGGAGCACCTCTTATTCCGGAAAATGATCCTACAGTGCTGTTTACTACTGCAGGTATGCACCCTCTTGTGCCTTTTTTAAAAGGCGAAACACATCCGGCAGGCAAAAGGCTTGTAGACTGCCAGAAATGCCTCAGGACAGATGATATAGATGAAGTAGGCGACACAATACATCTCACATTTTTCGAAATGCTCGGCAACTGGTCACTGGGTGATTATTTCAAAGAAGAAGCCATAAAAATGAGTTATGATTTTTTAACAGGAGTACTCGGCTTTCCTTCTGAACGATTATCTGTTACAGTATTTGGAGGAGACAGTGATGCTCCGAAAGATGAAGAGGCTTTCTCCATATGGAAATCAGTCGGTATACCGGAAGACAGAATTTATTTTTTCGGTAAAAAACAGAACTGGTGGGGGCCTGCAGGGCCGTCCGGCCCTTGTGGGCCTGATACGGAAATGTTCTATGATAGTGGCAAAGAAAAATGCAGTCCTTCATGTGATCCGTCATGTAACTGCGGAAAATACTGGGAAATATGGAACGATGTTTTCATGGAGTATAATAAAACTCCTGAAGGTTTATATATACCGCTTAAGCAGAAAAATGTTGATACAGGCTTCGGACTTGAAAGAAATGCAGCCATACTTCAGGGTAAAGAAAACATCTTTGAAACAGAACTCTTCAAACCAATCATAGACATGGTAAAATCTATATCAAAAGAAGAGAACATATATTCTGAAAGGGTCATAACAGAACATATAAGAGCATCGGTATTCATTCTTTCTGAAGGTATTGCTCCCGGAAACCTTGATCAGAGCTACGTATTAAGGCGTCTTATAAGAAGAATTATCCGTCATGGTATGAAACTCGGTATAAACAGAGCATTTTCTGCAGAGTTAGGTGAGCTGGTTATAGACCTCTATAAAGATGTTTATCCTGAACTTCTCAGGTCAAAAGAACATATAACTTCATGCCTGAAAGAAGAAGAAGAGAAATTCGGGAAAACCCTTGAGAGGGGAGAAAAAGAATTTCTCAAAGTTGTAGAGCATGCCAGAGACAATAAGGTTTTACAGGGCAAAACCGTATTCAGACTCTATGATACATACGGCTTCCCACCGGAACTTACGAAAGAGCTCTGTGATGAACGTGGATTTACCTGTGACATGGAAGGCTTTCATGAACAGTTTAAAAAGCATCAGGAACTCTCAAGGGCAGGAGCTGACAAAAAATTTGCAGGCGGTCTTGCAGACCATGAAGACATGACGACAAAACTGCATACTGCCACACATCTTATGCATGAAGCTTTAAGGAGGGTTCTCGGGAAACATGTTCAGCAGAAAGGAAGCAACATAACAACAGAAAGACTCAGATTTGATTTTGCCCATCCCGATAAAATGACTCCCGAACAGATAAAACAGGTGGAAGACCTGGTTAATGATGCAATAGCAAAAGACCATCCCGTAATATGCCGTGAAATGACAAAAGACGAAGCGGACAGAGAAGGAGCCCTTGCATTCTTTGCAGAAAAATACGGAGAACGTGTGAAGGTTTACTCTATAGGGGATTACAGTAAAGAAGTATGCGGTGGCCCTCATGTAGAAAGAACAGGTCTCCTGGGTAAATTTATCATAAAGAAAGAGCAGAGCAGTTCTGCCGGTGTCAGAAGGATAAAGGCTGTGCTGCAATAATCTATACTCGTGACGCGTGACGCGTGACGCGTGACGCGTGGAAGGTACCAGATGAAGTTACAATACGAAAGGGTTAATATGATTATGAAATATTTGAAAAATTTGTTTATTACGGCTTTTTTATTCTGTCTCTGTATATACAGTGTTTACGGCGCAGACATAAAAAGTGAAAATTTTGTCTATAAATCATCTGACGGGAAATTATCTATAAAGATAACCTATCCGCAGATTACAGGTCTTTCAGATAAAACAGTAGAGAATAATCTGAATAAATATTTCAAAAAAGGATTTCTCACAGGTTATGAGGAGCTATACGGCAGAAGCGTAAATTTCTGTGATAAAAAGGATCTGGAATTCTGCCATAAGGATCTCATAGAAACCTTCGGAAAGGAATTTAAAAATACAATAGAAGTGGAATATACGGTGGGAGTCAATAAAAACGACATTCTCTCCATCGATTACAGCGGCCTTGAAATACTTACGCCTTCAGCCCATCCTTCAAAACTTCTGAAAACATTTACCGTTAATCTGAAAGACGGGAAAATATATAAATTTAAAGATTTATTCAAAGAAAAATCAAATTATATGGGCATAATAAAAACTCTTCTGGAAAAACGTAAGAGTTATATAGAGATACAGAAAGAAGGCTATGATTTTTATTTGACCGCTGACGCACTGGTTCTTGTAAACATAAATACTGCCTATGTGAGCCAGGGAGTGGAGGAAATTATAAAATTCAAGGAAATAAAAGATATCATAAATGAAAAAGGTCCCGCAGGGATTCTGATGAAATAGCTTGACATGTATAAGGATATAGAATTATATTAGATTATAGACAACAGATTTTTAATCCTGTTCATAAACATAAAGGAGTTTGTTTATATGGATATACAAAAATATGCAGAACAAATTCTAAATGATTTAATAGTATTGCCGGAAAATAAAATAGTAGAAGTGGCAGATTTTGTACATTTTTTAAAATCCAGAGTTCAGACAAAAGGCACTCCGTTGAGTGAAACAGGTTTAACCAGGGAACAGGCTTTTAATCTTCGGTCAAGACTGGCAAGTTTTGAACATGACTGGGAAGCTCCGGGTATGGAGGCTTATGATGAATATTTTTTTCAATCCAGATAATATAGATAATGACAAACTCTTCAATGATATGATTTCCTATCTATCCAGACCACTGGTTCCGGTAGATCACAATACGGAAGAAGAATTCTGGACTATTGTCAATTCCGATGACAGAATGGCTGAAGAATGGGCGGAATCGGTAGATTACAGAAAAGCCTTTCTTAAAGTTCAGGAATTTCAACAAAAAGTTGAATATAAAGAGGGCATTTTTTCTGACAGAAAACTCTATGATACACTGTACCATCTCAAGAATCTTTTAATAGAAAAACATAATATTCAATTCGAAGAACTCTATGAAATGGGAGAAAGAATTTTTAAATTTTTAGAACTTGAAAACAGGGATCTGTCAAATAAAAAACTGGAAGACTGTTTTTTTCAGGAATGCATTATCAGTGCCGATTTCAGTAATTCCAGTTTACGCAGCTCAAAATTTCTGACATGCAATCTGAAGACATCTATTTTTCGAAATGCCGATCTTACAGGTGCCCTTATACAGAACTGTTCCGTAGAAGCCACAGTATTTGACGGAGCCGTAACGGATAATTTCAGGTTTATCAATAATTACTGCTACTCCATGGTTTTAAATGAAAAGGAATTTTACGAATTACTGAAAGGTAATGAATGATGAAATTATCACAGCTATTTATAAGAACCCTTAAAGAAGCCCCTGCCGATGCGAATACCGTCAGTAATAAATTACTGTTAAGAGGAAGTTTTATAAGAAAAATAGCAGGAGGAATTTATACACTTCTTCCTGCAGGAACGCTTGTATTGAGAAACATCGAAAAAATAATAAGAGAAGAACTTCAAAAAGAATCAATCCAGGAAATGATTCTTCCTTTACTTAACCCGCAGGATTTATATCCCGAAATCTCCGGGGATGAACAGGCTTTCTATTTTAAAGACAGAAGCGGAAGAGATTTCGCTACTGGCACATGTTTTGAGGAAATCGTTACGGATATCATAAAAAAAGAAGTTCGTTCTTACAGAGAAATGCCCCTCTTTTTTTATCATACAGTTCCTTCTTTAAAGGATGATAATAAAGCAAAAGGAGGGCTGCTGAAATCGAAGGAATCCATTATAAATAAAATATACAGCTTTCATACATCACGAGAAGATCTGAAGAAAGGTTACGAAAAAATCTGCAATATTTATCTGAATATTTTAAAGAAATGCGGTCTTCAGGTAACAGTTCTGCCGTCATACAGTGAAGATTTCCGTGAAGCGACTAAATTTTTAATCTTGAATGACATGGGCGATGAAATTTTATATATGTGTCCTGAATGTGGTTATATATCCACATCGGAAAAAGCAGAATTTTCTATTGATGAGACACCGGCGGAACAATCAGCTTCCACCATAGAAGAAATATTTACGCCCGATAAAAAAACCATTGAAGAAGTAACGGCTTTTCTTGGAGAAGAGCCAACAGCTTTTGCAAAGACCCTCATATATAAAGCAGACGGCAAACCGGTAGCTGTGCTTGTAAGAGGAGACAGAGAACTTAATCCTCATAAATTAAAAAAATTACTTCATGCCGGGAAACTGGAAATGGGAGATGATACATTCGTACAAAAGGTCACAGGTGCTCCTGTAGGATTTGCAGGCCCTGTCGGACTCGGAAATATAAAAATCCTGGCAGATTTTGAAGTAAAACAGATGAAATCCCTTATAGTGGGAGCAAATAAATGTAATTATCATTACAGACATGTTGTATCAAAAAGAGATTTCATGGTATCAGAATATGGAGATCTCAGAATGGCATCTGCAGGAGACAGGTGTAAAATCTGTAAAAAACCTCTGAAAACAAGAAATGCCTTTGAACTCGGAAGAGCAGTCATGGCGGAGAATAAATATACCGGCCCGGCAAAAGCCGCATTTTTCAATGAAAAAAGCGAAGAAGAACAGATTATGATGGGAGTCTATTCTCTTTCTATAAGCAGGACCATGGCAGCTATAGTAGAAAACCATCATGATGAAAACGGGATTATATGGCCTTATGAAGTGTCTCCCTTTAAAGCCGTCATATTGCTTCTTGACCCTTCCGATGAAAAGCAGAGGGATATAGCTTTTAATATCTATGACAGTCTGAAGAAAGAACATATAGAAGTCCTGATTGACGATAGAGATGCCAGGGCAGGTTTTAAATTCAAAGATGCAGATCTTCTTGGCATACCTTTAAGGATTACCGTGGGGCTTAAAGCAATAAAAGAAAACATAGTGGAAATTAAGATAAGAGAGATAAATAAAAATATTACATGTTCCGTAGAAAATGTAATAGCGGAAGTTTTAAGAAGGTTAAAGGAACATCTTACCGAAAATCAATAAAAAATCGGCTATTCAAGCCATAATTTTCATATTTGAACAGGAGCGGAGTATATGAAACAGATGATTGACAGCAAAGCTGATATCCTGGCGAAGAAAGATTTTATATCAGAATGCAGAGAAGAAGATGATTTTGATCCTGCAGATTTTGTAGAATCTTTAAAACTTGAAGATATTGCCATAAAGATTAAAAATTAATCTTATTGTCGTAAAGATAAAAAGAATGAATAGCGGGTTTTTATATCGCTCACTATTCATTCTTTTTTATATAAACATGGAAGGTTTCTCCAGTTTCTTTATTATCCTTTACCATGTGTGATATAATATTTCCATGAAACAATTGAAATTAAAAAACTGGCATTTATAGTTAGTTTCATAACTATCCATAAATAATGACCTCGTAATGCGTAAAGCGTAATGCGTGATGCGCAGGGATTAAACCCGTCACGCGTCACGCGTTACGCGTCACGACGACTTAAATTCTAATAAGTTATGAAA
>JAKPQU010000360.1 GCA_029555925.1 Bacillota bacterium | reverse complement strand
TTTGCTTCTCCCGGGCCGTTTACAACACATCCCATTATGGCTACCACAAAAGGTTTATTTATGTGATTTGTTTTTTCTTTTATTTCCTTTACAAGGTTAAAAAGATTGACTTCACATCTGCCGCATGTAGGACAGGAGATTATTTCTATGGCTTTTTCTTTGAGTCCCAGGGTTCTTAAAATTTCATATCCTGCAAGGACTTCTTCTTCCGGAGGAGCAGTAAGGGATACCCTTATTGTATCACCTGTACCTTCACCAAGCAGAATGCCGAGACCTATAGAAGATTTTACTGTGCCGGCAAGGGATGAACCTGCTTCTGTTATGCCGAGATGGAGAGGGTAATCTGTTTTTGAGGATATAATCCTGTAAGCTTCTACTGTATCCATTACATCTGAAGATTTAAGAGACAGTTTTAGAGAATAAAAATTCAGATCTTCCATAATTTCTATGTGGCGAAGCACACTTTCTACCAGGGCTTCAGGAATGGGGTGGCCATATTTCGCTAAAATATCTTTTTCTATCGAACCTGAATTTATGCCTATTCTTATTGGGATTTCCCTGGCTTTTGCCTCATTGACTACCATACGTATTTTTTCTCTTCCGCCGATATTTCCCGGATTAATCCTTATACAGTCCGCTCCTGCTCTGATTGCTCCCGTAGCAAGCCTGTAATCGAAGTGTATGTCAGCTACCAGAGGAATTCTGACTTTTTTCTTTATTTCAGAAAAAGCTTCAACTGCTTTTTCATCGGGAATCGCAAGCCTGACTATGTCACATCCCATGTTCTCCAGGGATTTTATCTGGCTTACTGTTTTTTCTACATCCCTTGTATCGGTTTTTGTCATAGACTGGACTGAAACAGGAGCAGAACCTCCTATTTTTACTCCGCCGACACTGATTGGTTTTGTTAGTTTTCTTTTTATCATATATTCGTGACGCGTGATACGTGACGCGTGATGTGTAATCAATGACTGTTATAAGGCGTTTAATTAAACAAATTCATTACTCACCGGTTACCGGTCACTGATTACTGCCCTCCCTTCACCTCTATATAATCTTTAATTTTTTCAAAGGTTTTTTCTCCGATACCCTTGACTTCTTTTATATCTTCCACACTTTTAAAATTACCATTTGTATTACGATGGTCTATTATCCTCTGGGCTATTACAGGTCCTATGCCCGGTATGGAATCGAGATCTGCCAGTGTGCCGGTATTGATATCGATTTTCCCTTTATTTTCTTCAGGAGAAATTTGCGGGACAGGTTCTGAACCGGTGCCTCCGGTTTCATTGCCTGCAGATGTTTTGCCTGTCTGAGGAATGACTATTTTTTCTCCGTCCCGGACAATTCTTGCCAGATTTATCGCATCTATTATTCCGTCTTTAGAAGCTCCTCCTGCAGCATCTATAAAATCCTTTACCCTGCTGTTTTCAGGAAGAGTATATACACCGGGAGATTTTACACCTCCGCATATATGGGCAATAATATTTTTTGTTTTTTGAGGTGTAGGACTTTCCTCCACAGATGTCGGAAGCTCTAAAGGATTCGATGTCGCAACAGGCTCTGAATATTTATTTACAGGTATTACATTGCTCTCTCCCCTGAAATTGCCATAAATTCTTACCCCTGCACCTGCAAGAAGGAAGAAAATTATTACTATAAGAGCCTTCTGCTCATTTTTTGTTAATTCCATCATTGGCTTTACCTTCTTATAATGTTACATGCCATTAAAAGTCCTCCTAAAAACAGAGCTGAACCAAGAAGTCCGTAAAAAATCCTTGCTCCTGTTCTTCCAAGAATTCTTACCAGAAATCTGGCTCTTGTATGACTGAAGAAAAACTCCCAGTTTTTAATTGAAGATATCAGTGAAAATAAACCTGACAGAATGATTAATATACCTATAATTACGTTCTCGCTCATATGGTTTTACCTCTCCTTAATAGTCGTGACACGTGGGGCGTAATGCGTGTTTTCACTGGTACCGGGCGAACACAGTGGTTCGCCCCTACTCACTTTTCACGACTCACGACTCTTATCCTTTTATAACCCCGATGGGTTTAAATTTTGCCACAATCCTTGTAATTCCAGCTCCTTCTGTAGCTCCTACAACATCTTCTACATTTTTATATGCTTCAGGCATTTCTTCTGCAATAGTATCCCATCCGGAAGCCCGTACTATAACGCCTCTATCTTTCATTTCCTGTCGAAGGTTTTTGCCTTTCGCGACTTTTTTTGCTTTACTTCTGCTCATTTTCCTTCCTGCACCGTGACATGCGCTGCCGAAGGTTTCTTTCATGGCTTTCTCTGTACCCACTGCCAGGTAAGAACATCTGCCCATATCACCCGGGATTATTACTGCCTGTCCTATTTCCCTGTGTTCCCGGGGGATTTCCGGATGTCCCGGGCCAAAGGCTCTGGTGGCACCTTTACGATGGACACAGAGTGTCATATCAATACCGTCAATATTATGTTTTTCTATTTTTGCTATGTTATGGGCCACATCGTAGATCTGACGAAATCCGAGTCTTTCCGAACTCTGTCTGAAAACCTGTTCAAAGGTTTCTCTTGCCCAGTGTGCAAGACACTGGCGATTAGCCCAGGCAAAATTGGCTCCTGCTGCCATCGCTCCAAAATAGGAACGGCCTTCGGTAGATTCTACAGGAGCACAGGCAAGCTGTCTGTCAGGAAGATCTATACCGTACTGTTTTGAAACCTTCCCAAGAAAATCAAGAAAATCTGTT
>JAKPQU010000317.1 GCA_029555925.1 Bacillota bacterium | reverse complement strand
AATCTATCTTATCTACAAAATCTTCTTTCACGAAGGATTTTATTAAATCTTCCACCATCCTGGGATGTGAAAATAATAACTTGTAGCTTCTGTCATTGAATTTATCTTTATCCATTTTTATAATTAACTCTTCATCAAATCTTTAATATTTTCCATCATAAGTCCTGTATATTTAACAACAGCTTCCAGAGGAAATCCATCATCAAGCATTTTTCTGGCTACTTCCAATTTCCCCAGTTCCTTTCCTTTCTCCATCCCTTTTTCCATCCCTTTCTCCATCCCTTTCTCCATCCCTTTTTCCATCCATTTATCTCTATTTTCCTTTGTTATATATTCTCCCAAATCACCTATTATAGCCACAGGTTTACCTCCTTTCAGTTTCATTATTTCCTCATAAAATATTTCTTTTTTTGCTTCATCCTGTATCTTTATTATAGCATCTATAAAATTAAAAATCTCTATTACTTTTTCTTTACTGTATCCTTTCCCAAACAATAATCGGGCCAGTTTTATCTTGAATTTTAATCTCTTATCTTCATTCTGACCTGACCTTATTACATATTTAACAGCAAGAACTATAAGTGAGAAAGGATTACCACTCTTTTCCAGTTCACTGTCTTTTACATCTAACACTTTATAAGTTCTGTATTTATAATTAAGACTGGTGCCGAAAAAGTCGTAATTAAATTCATAAGGTTTGTAGTCTCTCTCCGGGTCTGTAAATATCGTAAAGGCTACTATCTTTTGTTTAAATAGATCGTATATACGATAGAAATATATGAACATTCTATCCTGAAACAGTTCATCTTTATAGCCCTGAACCTCTATATGCAAATATATCCACTGCTCAAAACCATTTTTCAGGTAAACCTTTATAAGTTTATCTGTTCTTCTTTTTGTTTCTTCAGCCTCCGGGTAAATTTTCTGTAATTCACTGTCCAGAAACGAATAACCTTTAGTATGATCTATATATTTATCAAGGTCTGCCAGAAAGAAGGCAGAGAAATCGTTAAAGTATTTTCTTATTGCTTCTTTCCATATTTCATCCTGCATAGGTTGCTCCTGATAATAATTATTAAAAGTTGAAAATATTTAACTCTTCATCAAATCCTTAATATTTTCCATCATAAGCCCTGTATATTTGACAACATCTTCCAGAGGAAATCCGTCATTAACCATTTTCCTGGCCACATCTAGCTTACCGTGTAATGTTCCTTTTTGCATCCCTTTTTG
>JAKPQU010000316.1 GCA_029555925.1 Bacillota bacterium | reverse complement strand
TTCATAACTATCCATAAATAATGACCTCGTAATGCGTAAAGCGTAATGCGTGATGCGCAGGGATTAAACCCGTCACGCGTCACGCGTTACGCGTCACGACGACTTAAATTCTAATAAGTTATGAAATACACTATAATAAACATATATCTCTAAAAGTTAAACAATGCCATAATTGCAGTTATCCTGTAGGAGAAAAAACTTCTGAGAAAAATTTAACAAATAAAACAAAAAAATGTCCTTATTGTGCTGAAGAAATAAAATTTGACGATGTAAAGTGTCGGTTTTGTGGAGAAATGTTACCACTATTATAATAATTGACTTTACGATACTATATATGATATTATAATATTATGCAATCTGATAAATTACTGCAAAAAGCTATCAATAATCCTGACGGATTGAGATTCGGTGAATTTCAAAATTTACTCGAACGTTATGGATTTGTCTGTGCACGCAGTAGAGGTAGTCACTTCATATATTGTTCGGACAAATACAGAAAATCTCTTCCTGTACAGGATAATAACGGTAAAGTAAAGGGTTATCAGGTGAGGCAATTTTTAAGAATACTGGAGGAGAACCATGTCATATAGTCTTTCCGATTATAATATAAAAGTTTTCTTGGATAAGAAGGATAAAGATTATATTGCTTATATTGAAGAAATTCCTGAGTGCTCGGCTTTTGGCTCTTCACCCGGACAGGCTATCAGGGAATTAGAAACTGCCTATGAGTTATGGAAGGAAACCTCGGAAGAAAAAAGTTATCCAATTCCTAAACCGATGAATTTAAAAGATTATAGCGGGAAATTTCTTCTGAGGATTCCTAAATCACTGCACAGAGAACTGACAGAAAAAGCTTTAAGCGAAAATATCAGCCTCAATCAATATGCTCTTTACTGTCTTACCCGTGGAATGAAAGCATAATCAATCCTCAACATAAATAAATTTCGGGGGAGATTCCTTTACCGGCGGCGGAGGCGGCGGTCTGTACGGTTCTACATAAGGTTCATAATAATTGTAATAATCAACCGTTACGGGAGGTTCTTCTATAACAGGTTTTTCTATGGCAGGTTTATCTTTTTCCATTGACCAGGGAGTATACAGAGGCAAAGCCTGTTTTAAGAGATATTTTAAATGATAACAGCCTGCCCTGTAATTACCGAGTTTTTCGTAGATTACTGCCAGTTCCATTCTGGACTTTTTATCATCTGTATGTTTACTGCAGAGGGTTTCAAGATTATAGATCGTCTCTTTACCCGTATCGGAAGGATTTATTCTGTTGATCTCCTGGAAGCCTTCCGTGAGTCTGAGCACTTTTTTATACCTCAAATAGGCTTCTTTTTTATCTTTCAGTTGATCATAGATTTCTCCTATCCTGAGAAAGGAATCTCTTTCTTTTATGCCGTGATTTATACATTTTTTATACCATTCGATGGCTTCTTTAAAGGCTCCCTTCGCCTGGTACGATAACCCTATGGAATAATACCCGTAGGCAAGATTGGGACACTCTTTTATCGCTTTTTTAAAGGATTTTATGGCATCGTCATATTTGCCTTCTTCATAGAAAGAAGCACCCTGTGTGTAATATTCGGTGCTGTAATCATGTTTTACGATGTTCTGCAGTTCGGGATTTACATATGGTGTTCCCGTTACGGAGGGAGTTGTCGGAGCTTTCCCCTCTACGGTGATTTCCATTTCTGCCGTTGCCCATTCATGTTTTTGAAGTTTATTCAGTTCCCCTGAAAGCTTTTTGACAAAATATTCAGGTGATTTTATATGTGTAAAATTTTCTGACGGGGAAATTTCTACAATTCTGTTAAATAATTCTTCATCAGACGTCGCTATGGCTTTAATCGTTTCCGTCCCTGCCGGGCCTTTAAGTGTAATTTTTTCCATATTAAAGCCGGGTATTTCATATTTTGATCCTTCCAGAGACTGAAAACCCTGATGGGATTTATTGGGAAATATTATATCCTATTTACCTGACGTGGTTACCCTTATAACTGTAAGATAACAGTCTTTATTCACGGCAATATAACAGACAATATCTTCTCCTTCTGTCCCTGTGTTCTGAGGTCTGTCTGTTTTCATCTCTATAAACAGATCGGAGTTTTTATTTTCTATGGATTTTAAAAGATCTGTTTCCGATGCTTTCACTATAGATAGAGCCAGAAGCAGAAATATAATATAGCTGAATATTTTCATATAAGTCACCTCTAATCGTAATGCGTAATGCGTAATGCGTGATGCGTGGGATGTAAACCCGTCACGCGTCACGCGTTACCCGTCACGATTTTAAAGTTTTTCCATATACCCCTTGACCTCTTTATTACCGGGATCTAACTTCAGAGCCCTGTTAAAAGAATCCTTTGCTTCTTTCACATCCCCTGATTCTTTATAACTTTTTCCGAGCCATATACAGGCATCAATGTTTTTATCATTGTATTTTATGACATTACTGAAATTACTTATGGCATTTTTATAGTCTTTCTGTTCGAAATAAATGATTCCCATACAGAAATAAGCCGGTGAGAATGAAGAATTAACTTCCAGGGCTTTTTTATACTCTTCCGCTGCTTTATCTATCTTACCTTCACTGTAGAATGCATCACCTCTGTGAAGATATGTAGCTTCTGTTGAAATGCCTTTCATGTCTTTTACCTGTTCACTCTGTCCCTGAAGGACAAATCCTCCTTCGGAATAGGAAACAGATGTGGCTGAAGTGAGTATTTTTTTGAGTGTTTCCATTTTGGCCTCTGCCAGTTTCCCCGGTGTTGTTCCTTCTCTTTCCGCCATTTTTTTAGTAACAGTCATAATAAGCTGTCCTCCCGCAGTTTGGAGGACTGTTTCATTTTTCATTTTTCCCACTTCAATTTCAACAGGTTTCAGCCCTGCCGAGATCATATTTTCCAGTCTTCCTGCTATTATGGCAGCCCTTGCGGAAGGAGAAAATCCTCCTACCGATGTCTGAATTTCAAATACCGGCTCAGAGTTAAGAAGAATTTCTCCGAACAACTCGCCGGGAACATGTTTTTCTCTTGAAGTAACAAGGACTTTTACGCCGTAGAGATAATATCTGGCAGCTATAAAATCAGGATTTTTTCTGTCTATTTCAAGGGCTTTCATGAAATATTCCTTCGCCTTATCTTTATCTCCCATATTTATATAACAGAGACCTATATTGTAGAATACCGGAGCCTTTCTGTCAGAATATTTGAGAGCTTTCTGAAATTCCTCGAGCCCTTCTTTATATTTCTGCCCCATTACATAGATGGTGGCAAGATTGTTGTGAGGATTTCCGAAGACCGGTTCTATTCCTATAGATTTTTTGTAGAGATTTTCTGCCTTAATAAAATCTCCTTTATCCAGATAGGCATTACCCAGGTAATTGAGTAAAATTGCATTGTCAGGATCAGAAGCAAGCATTTTTTCATAGGTTTTTATAAAATCATCGAGTTTTCCCGTTTTTCTTGCAGTATATTCAAAATATCTGTGGGCATCAAGAAAAGCAGTATCGCTTTTAACAGAGTTTAAAAAGAAACTGTAAGCTTCATCTATACGGTTTCCTTCGTATAACTGGAGCCCTCTTGAGAATCTGTCAAAATTTTCCATGCTTTTTGTGGGCATAAAATAAAGCTTTTCTTTTGTGTCTGAAGTGACGGGACTGTTAAAATATTTTGCCACTTTTACCGATATTTCCCCCTGAAGGTCAAAGAGCTTTTCCTTTTTTCCGCTCAAAGCTTCTTCTGCGACCACTGTGCCTTTACTGACATCGAAAAGTTGATATATAACAGTTATTTTATTTTCTTTTTCTTTTAATGTACCTGAAAGAAGATAGTCTGCACCGAGAGTTTTTCCCAGTGATTGACCTCTTGCAAGATCGAGTTTTTGTCCCGGTGAAATACCCATTTCTTCCATAACAGGTCTGAGGGCTTCTCTCTGTATTACATTTATATGTTGCAGTGTCGCAAGTTTTTCGGTAAGTGTTTCCGAAAATCCCTGGCCTGTGCTCCGGTCGCTGTAAAAATTTACGACGGCAAGATTGATATACTGTGCTCCTCTGATATGAGCCGAAAGGACAGTAAATATTATTACTGTTATTAGAAAATTCATTATAATTTTCATAATTTTTCACCCCTTCATAATAAAATTTTGTATTTATGGTTACTTTCATAACAGTTTATAATTATAGTGTATTTCATAACTTATTAGAATTTAAGTCGTTGTGACGCATAACGCGTGACGCGTGAAGGGTTTAATCCCTGCGCATCACGCATTACGCTTTACGCATTACGAGGTCATTATTTATGGATAGTTATGAAACTAACTATAATGAGTGAATAATGACTAATATTCTTTTCACTCTAATCTATAATTATAAATTAAAACATGGGAAAAGTAAATTAATTGATATAAAGTTTGACCTCTGGCAGGATTTTTCAGAGAATTTCAGAATAGTTTTTTATATGTTTCATAATCTTCCTCGCGTTACGCGTCACGCGTCACGCGTCACGATACAAAAGGAGTTATTCCGTGAAAAAAAGCCTCAAAGAAGCTAAAATCTGGAAGACAAAAGCTAAAGCCCTTGAAGATCAGGGTAAATATAAAGAAGCTATTAAATGCTATACAAAGGCTTTAAAGGTTGACCCGAAAGACGGGAAAATATGGAAAAGTAAAGCCGCAGCTCTGAAACATCAGGGCAAACATATAGAAGCCATAAAATGTTACACAGAGGCTTTAAAGATTGATCCGAAAGACAAAAAGACATGGAAAGAAAAGGGTAAGTCTCTGAAGGCCAGAGGGAAATACAGAGGAGCCGTAAAATGTTATAATAAAGCACTTGAACTTGACCCTCTTGATATACAGGCATTGAAGATGAAAGCAAATGCTATGAAGGCAATGGGCAAATATAAATCGGCTGTTATATGTTACAGTAAGATTCTTAAAATTAATCCGAAAGATGTAAAAACGCTGAAATTAAAAGGGAATGCTCTCAAATCTCTCGGTAGATACGAAGAAGCTATAAAATGTTATCATAAGGCTTTAAAACTTGATCCCAATAATTCCTATGAATGGTATATAAAAAGACAGGAACTGTCCGGTACAGGCGAAAGAAGAGAAGCTTTTAAATCTTACAGAAAAGCTCTCGATCCGAAACATAAATATACCAACCCGTGGAATAACAAAGGACTTGCCCTGTATTATCTTCTGGAATATGATGATGCCCTTAGATGTTTTGATAAAGCCCTTGAGATAGAACCATCGGATATGGAGGCATTGCATAATAAAATATTGACCCTTGAAAAACTCGGAAAATATGAGGAAATAGTTCCATGTTACGATAAACTTTTACAGATAAAACCTGATGATACTGAAAGCTGGTTTAACAGGGGATGGGCTCTGACTATGCTGGGAAAATATGAAGAAATGATCGAATCTCTTGACAGAGTACTGAAGATTAACAATAAAGATGTGGAAGTGTGGGTTAATAAGGGATGGGCTCTGGATAAACTTGGGAGATATAAAGAAGCCATTGATTCTTACGATGAGGCTTTAAAACTGAGACCCGGTGATGTAGAGCTTCTCGGTAATAAAGGCTGGTCATTGAATAACCTGGGAAGATATAAAGAAGCTATTAAATGTTTTAACAGAATACTGGAGGTAAATCCTTCTTTTACAAATGCATTGAATGGTAAAGGTTATGCCTGTCATAAAACAGGTAAATATAAAAAAGCCCTTCAATATTTTGATAATGCCCTGGAGATTGACCCGGTCTTTACATATGCATGGTATATGAAGGGGTATAATTTATATATAATGGGAAGATATGAAGAAGCTATTGAATGTTATGACAGAGCTCTTGAAATTGATCCTGATTATATGGAAGCCAAAAATAGTAAAGAAGAAGCCCTGGAGGCTATGAACAGGAGATAAAGATAATGAGAAGAGATGAATATCTTAAAAAAATATCTGATTTTAAACTGGAAAAAGAAATAGATATAATTACCAGTATTATTTCTTCTTTAAATGTTGAGTAGAAATTGAATTCACCTGAATTCTGATAGGATAGTTTTATGTCCACTCCTGTTGCAGATATACTGGATCGGTCAATTTCTATTTATAGAAATAACTTTAAAATTTTATGTACTGTTAATATTGCCGGTTATATTCCCTACATATTATTTATAGCACTTTATCTTGCTTTTTTATATTTCGGATATGACAGGGAGTTACTCTGGATTTTTATAGCCGTCACATGTCTTGGTATACTGCCTCTGTGGTTTATTATGTTCAATATCTCTCAGGCTTTGAGTATCAATATAATTTCTGATATTATTTTAAAGCGCCCTACGTCCATATACGGAACAATGACGGATCTGTTAAGAACTAAAAAATTATTTAGATTTATTTTTACCATGTTTCTTTATATATTTCTTATGTTTTTGCTTTTATTACCGGCAGTTCTTTTATTCCTTGCTTTTATTTCTTTTAAGGAGCATACCATGAAGGTATTATTTCTCGTTATCTTTCTGTTTCTCTTCTTTATATGCATAAGTATATTTACAGTTCTTTTATTTTTATCTAATTTTATAGCACCTGCTGTAATTCTGGAAGATTATGCCTTTTTCCAATCCTTCAGAAGAGCTGTAATACTTGTAGCAAAAGATCCTCTGAAGGCCATAGCTGTGCCTTTTATTGCAGGATTATTTGTCCAGGTTATACAGGGAGCTTTTTCCGTGCCTTTTGCTTTTCTATCTCTTTATATGGCGTATAGCCATCCTTTAATACAGTTTCTCATACAACTGGTTCCGCAGATACTGGCAATAATTCTTATACCTCTTCTTTTTACATGTAATACCCTTGTTTATTATGATATTCGTTTCAGAAAAGAAGGTTATGATCTTGAACTTATGGTATATGAGACATTTAAACATTAACATCATTCTGTTGTTTATTATATGTATCTTCTCTCAGATAGAGGCTACGGAGAGGTATGATTGTTATAAAGACGTAAGAAAAGCCATTGAAAATATTTCTGCTGCAGAGAAAGATATAAGAGACGGAAAAACATCGGATATAAATTTAGAAAACCTTTTTCCCCCGGCAATTATAAAAAAAAAAGATGTCACTGTTCCGTGGGTAATCCGTGAAGCAAATCTGTTTAAAACAATTGAAAAAAAAGAAGGGAAACTGTTATTACTGAGAAGGGTTAAAAGCAGACTTTATGCTTTAATGAACTTACCACGGGAAGAAAAGCCGGTAAATAAAGATGATATAAAAAAAAGGATAAGAGCCATACTTTTACAGAAACAGTTTCAATATTTTGATATTTATGCATTTAAAGACAGATTCGTGAGATGGCTTTTATCAGTATCTTTCATAAAAGAACTTTTAAAGATTATGAAACTGGATAACGGCAACGAAAGATACAGAATTATACTTTATATAATACTTGCTTTTGTCTCTGTAATAGTTTCGCTGATAACAGGATTTTTGATTATATCCATTAAACGACGCTTTGCCGGTACAGTTACGGAAGGTTATAAAGGCACCTTTTATTCAAAAAAATCAGATGCTATGTTATGGGAGAAAAAAGCCTCCGACCTTTCGGCAAAGGGTGATTATAGAGCTGCTCTTCAGGGGCTCCTTTATTCTCTTTTATTAAGCCTTGACAGAAAAGATATTATCGTTTTCGATGGTACGAAAACCAATATGGAATATATGAAATTTATGGAAGCTAACAATATGAAAGGAATCTCTGAAATTTTTGAACATTTTTGCAATATTTATGATAAAAAATGGTACGGCCTTGAAGACTGTTCCGGTGAAGAATACAGGGAAGCTCTTGAATTTTTTAAAGACTGTATGAGAAAGATTTAGGTATATATGAAATCTACAAAGATTCCCGGTAAAAGATTTAAATGGTACTATATTTTACCTGTTATATTTTTTATCTTTTTCTTTATTTTCCTTATAGTTATCCTGTCTTTTTTCCCGAAGAAAAAGGTGGATTTTTCTTCTTACGGCACAGGGCCTGAAGGGACAAAAGGAGCATTTATGCTTTTATCGGAACTTGGTTTCAGTGTATCACGTTATGAGAAAAATTTTGATAGTCTTCCTGCAGGATTATTACTTGTAATAGAACCTGATTATGACCTTACGGGAAGTGAAATTTTTTCTCTGAAACAGTGGCTCTCCGGTGGTAATACCCTTGTGTTTTTCTCCGAATATGATAACAGTCTATATAAAAAATGGAATATGAAAATGAAAGAAAGTAAATCTGCCGGTGTATTTCAACCTTTATACACTGCCGGCCCTGTGTCGGGAGTGACTGATGTCAAGTTTACATCACTGTCCAGGATTGATGGTTTTGCAGATGGTATGGTAGAATATTTCGGTGACGGTACAGGACCGTTAATGGTAACATGTCCTGAAGGCAAAGGGCATGCAGTATTTATAACAGATAATACGTTAATTTCAAATAAATCTATAGGAAATCTGGATAATTCAGTACTGCTGGTAAGTATAGTGAACAGTTATGCAGGTAAAGGCAGTAATATCTATTTTGACGAATATCATCATGGCTATGGTACTGTTACTTATGACAGAAAAGAAACACTCCGGACATGGATGCCTGTTTATATGAAGGTTATACTTCTTCAGGTTTTTCTTGCTATTTTTATATGTTTATTTGCCAGAAGTCTCAGATTTGGCTTACCTGTACCTTTATCTGCAAAACCTTCCGGCCCATGTCAGGCCGAATTTGTTACATCTATGGCGAACCTTTTCATCAGAGCAGAGGGAAGAAGAGAGATTGCAGGTGAACTCTATTCGTCTTTTAAAAGGGATATTGTGAAAAAACTGGCCATTAAGAATCAGGACGATTACAATGAAATTGCAAAAAAGGTTTCGGAACGAACAGGTCTTCCTTCGGGGCCTCTCGTAGAACTTATAAAATCAGCCTCGTCCGAAAGCGGCACCATGAGTGAGAAAGAATTATTTAACTGGTATAAGGAAATTAAGAAATATAGAAAGGGATTCGGCAGTGAGTCGTGAGTCGTGAGTCGTGAAAAGTGAAGAGTGAAAAGTGAGTAGCAGGGCGAACAGTGTTCGCCCGGTACCCGGTGAAAATACGCATCACGCATCACGCATTACGCATCACCAAACCACCCGTCACGCGTTACGCGTTACGCGTCACGATTAAAATTACGATAATTATAGAAAGGATCTTGATTAAATGTCCGTAAAAGATGTATTCAGTCCTTTAACAGAGGAAATAGCTAAAATTATAGTCGGCCAGGAAGAGGTTATAGAACTTCTCTATGTGGCTCTTCTTACGGAAGGCCATGTTTTGCTTGAAGGCGTGCCGGGAGTGGCGAAAACACTTATTATGAAGACTCTGTCCGCAGTGATTGACTGTGATTTTAAAAGAATACAGTTTACTCCCGATTTAATGCCGGGAGATATTTCCGGAACCCATGTGTTTAATCCTGCAAAAAGCGAGTTTTATCTGAAGAAGGGACCTGTGTTTACAAACCTGCTCCTTGCAGACGAGATAAACAGAACTCCTCCAAAGACTCAGGCAGCACTCCTTGAAGCCATGGAAGAGAGGCAGGTCACCATAGAAGGGGAGACCGTTGAACTTCCGTCTGTTTTTATGGTTCTTGCCACCCAGAATCCCGTGGAATATGAAGGAACCTATCCTTTACCCGAGGCTCAGTTAGACAGATTTCTCCTGAAGGTAAATATTAAGTATCCGTCGGAAAAAGAAGAAAATCAGATTTTACAGAATCATCACAGAGGGTTTAATCCCCATAGATTTGACAGACTGAATATTAAAACACTGGCGGATAGTAGCAGGATTCTTGAGTGCAGAACAGAGGTGCAGAAGGTAAAAGTAGAAGAGAACATTTTTGACTATATAATAAAGATTACGGGCCGTACCAGGGAAACGGTAAATCTTATCCTGGGAGCAAGCCCCAGGGCTTCAGTCATGTTATTACTTGCTTCAAAAGCCCTCGCAGCTTTAAGAGGAAGGGATTTTGTCATACCTGATGACGTGAAATATCTGGCCTGTCCTGTGCTGCGTCACAGACTTGTCCTGAGGAGCGAAGCGGAAATAGAAGGAATTTCTGCCGATGATATTATTTTGAATATACTGGAAGGTATTGAAGTGCCGAGATAGTCAATGGTGAGTCGTGAAGCGTGAGTCGTGAAAAGTGAAAATGCCCATTACGCGTCACGCGTCACGCGTTACGCGTCACGATTATAACGCATCACGCATCACGCATTACGCATCACGCATTACGATTATAGGAGATTGTTACGTGAAAATAAATTTTATCCCTGCAAAGAGATTTATATTTCTTCTATGTGCCGGCATAATTCCCCTAATTGCAGGCGGCTCATGGGTAGAACCTTTTATGATTTTTCTGGTCTATAATCTGATAGTTTTTACCATGGCCACTGTGGATTATTTTTTGATTTCCCCTCATTTTATAGGTGTAAATCGTATCACAGAAGATAATTTTTCCATAGGAGTTAAAAATCCCGTTAAAATTTCCCTGGTAAACAGAGGTTTTTTTTCTCTTACTTTAGAGCTTAAAGATGATTACCCCTTTCAGTTTAAATCTGACAGAAAAAGAATTTTTACCGTTACCATGTCACCGGGAGAGAGTCGTGAAATAGAGTATTTTTTGACTCCTTTAAAGAGAGGTAAATACAGTTTCGGCCATATTCATATCCGTGCATACAGTTTTCTCGGGCTAACAGGAAGAAGAATTTCAATAGAAAAAAAACAGGAAGTAAGAGTGTATCCTGACCTTCGGAATATATCCCGGTACCAGTTAATGGCTATAAAGGGACATCTTCAGAGAAGCGGCATAAAACCTGTAAGGCTCATGGGACATGGGATGGAGTTTGAGAGTCTCCGCGAATATATGACAGATGATGAATACAGATCTATTAACTGGAAAGCATCTGCCAGACGTGGACATCTTATAGTGAACCAGTATGATGTGGAAAAAAGTCAGAATATTATGATTTTGATAGATGCAGGAAGGCTTATGACCGCTATGGCAGGGGAAATGGCAAAATTTGATTATGCGGTAAATGCCGCCCTTATGCTCTGTTATGTCTGTACTCTGAGAGGAGATAATGCGGGGCTTATGGTATTCGGACATGATATAAAATCCTATGTTCCTCCCGGAAAAGGTAAAAAACACCTTCATATGCTCCTTGAGACCCTTTATGAAGTTGAGCCAGGTTTTGTTGAGCCGAATTATCCCGCCTGTTTTAAATTTCTTGGAACCAGATCCAGAAAAAGAAGCCTTGTTTTTCTCTTTACAGATCTTATAGATAAAGACAGTTCGGGAGAACTTTTAAAATATTTCCCTTTACTCTTTCCCCATCATATACCTTTTTGTGTCACAATAATCGATCCTGTCATAAAAGATATTGCTACGAGAGATTGCATTTCGTCAAAAGAGATCTATGAACAGGCCATAGGTCACCATGTTTTATGGGAGAGGAAAAAAGCTCTTACCATTATGGAGAAAAAGGGTGTGTGTACGTTAGATGCCATTCCTTCCGAGCTTTCCGTAAGGGTAATAAATGAATATTTGAAGATTAAATCCAGGGCGAGGCTGTGAATGAATATCTATGAAATAGAACCCGGGGCTAACGTATAAATAAAACAGGAACAATCCCCCGGGTGCTTACCTTATCAAATTCATGATGATCAGAAGTGGCCACGGTGGTGCCGATTCTTTTTGCCAGAGTAATACAGAAACAATCAGCCAGAGATATGCGCTTTAATTCGGCCTTATATTTACCGGCCTCTTTACAGAGATTTATTGTATGAACAAAACACGTATCTGAAGACATTAGTAATGGTTCTACAAGATCCGAGCCGGATTCATCCCATAAAAAAGCAATTAAAGAGCAGGAAGCCAGAACGTAAATCAAAGTAATCTTTCCTCCAGTTTCTTTTCTTCAAGATCAATTTCTTCATGTTTTTCTCTCATAAATTCTTCACTTCCACCCGGCAGGTGAGAACATGCCCCCCTTAACTCTTTTACCAGAACAGCTCTCTCTTTTTGCCTGTCAGTTTGAAATGAAGATTTTGCCTGGCTTATAATGAATTCGATAAATCGTTTTACTGAAATGATTTCATGTTCAGGTAATATATTAATAAGATGAATAAGCTCTTCTCTGGTTGTTTTCTGTTCAATCATAACTTACACCCCCTTCTAATAATCATTTTATAATATTTTTCTCTACGTTAAAAGGGATTAATAAAAAATATTATCAGACCTGCAGGTTAAGTCTAAACATGAATTTTTACGAAAAGAGTATTTTTTCGTAAAGGATCTTATTGATAAAGAACTTCCCTGCCTCGGCATCTGCTTCGGAGGCCAGTTGCTTGCCAGGGCGGCAGGGGCAGAGGTTCGAAAAAATCCTGTTATGGAAATAGGCGGTTATGAAGTGAGATTAACCGATGCAGGAAAAAAAGACACTTTATTCAAAAATTTTCCCGGCACATTTCCTGTATTTCACTGGCATGGAGACACTTTTGACATACCACAGGGAGCGGAATTACTGGTAACAGGGGAGAAGTGTAAAAACCAGGCCTTCAGGTATAAAAACTCCGTGGCATTACAGTTTCATCTTGAAGTTACTTCTTCCGAAGCCTCCGCCTGAGCGGATAAATATGCCGATGAGCCGGTACTGGTTAACAAAACGGTGGAGCAGGTTATTAATGAATGTAAAATCAGAGAAAAAGAAATGAAGAAATTATGCTGTGTTTTAACGGATAATTTTTTGTTTTCCTGACGGGGTAATGAATTCAGGTTAATAAAGAGAATAACATAGTTCTTTCCCTTATAATAAAACAGGACGGGATTTTATTCCCATCCTGTTTTATCAGTTAATTGCTCTGATTAATAACCTGTAGCATACTGGAAATGCATCGGGTCATTGGGCAACTGTTTGAAACCATGTTTTGCAAATACTTCGGCTATGGCTCTCTGTCCGGGAGTCTGTTTTGAAGAACCCATTGGATGCTGTCCTGCATTGATGTCCACTCCGATACCCCATGCATGGATACTCTTGCTGGAGCCTCCTCTTTTATTTCTGTTATTGTAACAGCCGTCAAAAGATTTTATCTCACCAGAAAGACCTTTTGCTTTTATTTCTTCGAATACTGCTTTAAGTTTGTCCGCTATCTTGGCATGACATGTTACCTTTATCATTTTTCCGCCGGGGCCTGCTGGCATCTGAACTGTAACCTGTCCCTGTCCTGGAGGACCGAACATTGCTTCAATACCGGCTCTGCCATTCGGAGGTTTTTCTCCTAAAGGAATATTTCCTGTAGGAACAGTTCCTGCTCCTGCTGCCGCTCCTGCACCGCCGCCGCCTGCATATGCTCCTGCATAGGCTCCATTGGGGCCTACTCCTGCATAGGCTCCTGCACCACCACCCATACCGGGGAAGCCACCACCCATCATACCGGGCATCATGCCGCCCATAAACGGATTTGCTCCTCCGCTCATCATCAT
>JAKPQU010000307.1 GCA_029555925.1 Bacillota bacterium | reverse complement strand
CACAGCCTCCTTTATAAATTATTTAGATAAACTGCCTCTACTTAATTTTCATCTAAAGCTTTATTTTACGTCATTAAAGATGAAAATTCCTGTACCCTTAAATTATTTAGATAAACTGCCTCTACTTAATTTTCATCTAAAGCTTTATTTTACGTCATTAAAGATGAAAATTCCTGTACCCTTAAATTATTTAATGACAGTCTTTATGTAAATCCAAAAAACTCTTATCCACTCTTAAATTGGTCATCTCCATATTTTCCAGTATTTTATGGGCAAGAGTAAGGGCATTACTCGCTTCGTCACCGGAAACTATAGGTTTTTTGCCTTCAGTAATACATTGTATGAAATGATTCAATTCAAGTCTTAAAGGCTCTTCTTTACTGATAAAAGGTTTTTCAAGGAGAAATTTCCTCTGATATCTTGTACTGTTCTTATCAAAAACATATTTTGAAGATAACTGGCGTCGGAAAGTTATATTTTGATCAATATAATCTACGGAAACAAAGGCATCTTCCAGTGTAACTTCAAGTTTCCTTACCCTTTCTGCCGTAACCCTGCTTGATGCCAGGGTAGCGAGACATCCGTTTTCAAAAACCAGTTGAGCTACAGCTATATCTTCAAAATCAGAATAAACAGAAGAACCCATAGCATTAACTTTCTTCACAGATGATTTTACAAGACTCAGTATAATATCAATATCATGAATCATAAGTTCAAGAACAACGCCGATATCCAGATTTCTGGCACTGGCAGGACCAAGGCGATTGGCCTCTACAAAAATAGGTTTTTCTACCAGATTAAATAATTCCTGAACTGCAGGATTAAACCGTTCTGTATGTCCTACCTGTAGTATAAGACCGTTTTCCTTTGCTATTTTATTCAAAGCATCTATTTCTTCAATAGTTTTTGTTACAGGTTTCTCTACAAGAACATGAATACCATGTTCCAGAAAGCCTCTGGATATATCATAATGATAGCTAGTAGGAACTACAATGCTTACAGCATCAACCTTACCAAAAAATTCCTTATAGTCCGGATAACTATTTACTCCAAATCTCTGAGAAACTGCATTCAGGGTAGTTTCATCGGTATCTGCCAGCCCTATAAGCTCAACTTCAGGCATTTCATTATAAACCCTGGCATGATGTTGTCCCATATTCCCCACTCCGATGACCCCAACTCTCATTTTATTCAACCTAAAATCCCCTTTCATTAAACAATCCTGTAAATTTAAGAACCGGAAGATAATCCAAAAGTGATTTCTCCTTCGGCAACTATATTACCTTCTACTTTAGCATATCCTTTAATTTTACCAAAACCTCTTCTTACCTTCAATAACTCTACTTCCATAACCAGTTGATCACCCGGAACTACAGGCTTTCTGAATTTAAAATCATTCAGTCCCATTAAAAGAGGTATTTTACCACTGACCTCTTCATTTTCCGTATACATCATAATACACCCGACCTGCGCAAGTGCCTCGGCAATTAAAACTCCCGGCATTATAGGTTGGTCCGGGAAATGACCTGTAAAAAACAACTCGTTTGCACTTACATTCTTGATTGCTACGATCCTTTTTTGAGGTTCTATCTCCAGAACCCTGTCAACAAGTAAAAAAGGATAGCGATGGGGCAAAATAGTTTTTATCTTATTAATATCCATCATACACAAAACTCCCTGCTAATAAAAAAACAGTTTATCTGTAAAATAAAACTGATTTATTTTTATTTTATTAATATCCATAATAACTTAAATACAATCGGCATATCTGACATGGTTGTGATTATTATGCTTTAAAGCCATAGATTTAATAGCTTTCACCAGTTCTACATTCAGCTTATGACTGCTTTTAACAGCTATAATATGGCTTTTTACATATGAGCCAAGCAGACTGACATCTCCTATAAGATCTAATATTTTATGCCTTACCGGTTCGTTCGGATAACGCAGAGGTGAAGAATAACCGTCCTTTTTTATCACAAGGGCATTATCCAGAGTACCGCCGAGAGCAAGATTATTATCCAGAAGATATTGTATTTCTTCTATAAATCCATAAGTTCTGGATTGACTGATACAGCTAATATATGTTCTAGGTTCGATCAATATTTCCTCCATCTGAGTTTTTAATATCGGATGGTTATAATCAACTATACAGGTAATCTTAAATTCATCACATGGAAGTAATACTATATGACTGTCCCTGTCTGAAACCCAGAGAGGTTCGGCAGGAATAATAAAAGTCCTCTCTCCTTCCGGCTGTTCTCTAAATCCTGATGAATTAATAATATCGGTAAAAACATGAGAACTTCCGTCCATGATAGGCACTTCACTGCCATATATTTCAATAAAAGCATTATCCACACGGAGACCGTACAGACAGGAAAGAATATGTTCTACTGTTCTGACTTCAACACCTTCGAAAGACAGGGTAGTACCTCTGATGGTGCTGGAAACATTATTTACCAGAGCCGGTATATAATGTGAAGAAGATAAATCTTTCCTGATAAAAACAATACCTGTATTAACAGGAGCAGGTTTTACACATATAGAAACAGATTCACCCGAATGTATACCTGTTCCAGAAAAAGTATGTTCCCTTAAAAGTGTCCTTTGATATTCCATATAAATATCCCCTAATTAGACTTGAATAAGATTTTTACAGGATAACATGAACCGCTCTGAGGAGTGGTACATAGTTTCATAGCTCTTCTTTCCTTTGGAGAAAGACGGATTTCTGTAACGACAGATGTCTTACCGGGACGGAGCAGTTGTGTTTCATATAAGTTATTGTCTATAATAAATACACCTCTCGCAATACCGTTTACCGGTGAAAAACAGATCCTGAGTTTTTTTTCTTCACCTGACGGGTTATTTAATATGATATTGAATTTGTATATAACCCCGTAATTTCCCTGATTGGGAGCACCAGTTTCTATATCGGAAAGCCATGGGCTAACACCGACAGGGATTGTCAGATCATCAGAACCGGCATTATAGGTAAAAGAAGATGAAATATTCGGTTCTGCAAATACTCCCTTGGGATGTATCCTGAACGGGTCAAATTCATCAGGGAGAACTTCGTCTTTATCAAAAGCAATATCAGGCTGACCTGCCTGAACAATTACAGAAAGAGGAAGATTATTTAACAGGTGCATTTCAACAAGACCTGACACCACATCTCCCGGTTTCATAAAAGCCCTGTTTATAATAAATTCACCTTTAGGAGCTATTGTAATTATCTGGCCTGCATCATAAGTATAATCCTGCAGAAATCTTACAGTTGCTCTGTGACCTACAAAAAAAACATCCTGAGCCGGTCCTGATGTGCCGCTTAAAAGTTTCAGTTCCACAGCTTTAGTAGAAGGATTGGTAAGTTTTATAAGAAATTCTCTGTCTATACTGGTAGGAGAATTTTGATGGTAATATAATAATCGTACAGGTTTTTCCGGTTCTATCTTCTCCTGAAACAGTATACCGTCATCTTCTATCTTCTCTGGACGATTGCTTATCATCAAAAGAGAAACTTCCGATGTAGGAATTATCTTATTTATCACCCGGACTTTAACACTTTCCCTTACAGGATAATATAAAGGATTTTCTATTTTAACAGGAAGTTCAAAAATTTTACTTTCACCTCTTGATAAAAACGAAGGACATTCAAAAGGTACATATTCGTCAAATAAAAGATAGGAACCAGCTTTAAGGCTGGTCTTCGAAAGAACGGTTCTTATAGCTGAGTCCCTCAGAAAATCTTTTGTAGCAGGATTTCCTGTAACAGTAATTGAGACCTGATCGGGAAGAACACCTGCAGGTTCCCTTATAGCCACATAAATGGCACTCCTTACCTTCTGTCTACTTAAAACAAAACTACCGTGTCCGTATTTCAAACCCTTTAATACTATACTGTTCGCAATTTCATCTGTTTTTACATCAAGTAAATCAGGTGACATGTTTTCTACCACAACAGGACCTCTTGCAGATCCTGTAATTGGAAAAATTACAGGATTATTAAGAGGTATGCTTACTTCCGTACTCCCACTCAAAGCAAGAAGAGGTTTTACAGAAGAAGTCTGTTCCTGTCCGTAACCAATCCCGTATAAAATACTGATAAAAATACATAATAAAAATAATATCTTTTTCAAGCTTCACAATCCTTTACCCGGAGAAGAGAGACCTGTCTATCCGCTCCTTGTACAGAGTTCTTTAATTCAAGCAGTTCTTCTCGCATAATTTTAATATCAGAACATAAATGTTCAATTTTTTTCATATAAGCTACAGAGCGAAAGAATTCTCTGTAATCCAAAGCAGGATAGCCTGCCACCCTGCAGCCGGGAGAGATATCACTTATTATTCCCGACTTGGCGGATAATATGGCATTTTTACCTATAGTTATTCTGTCTGCTATACCTACCTGTCCTCCTATAATAGCATTATCTTCTACTTTAACACTGCCTGAAAGACCGGAAAGTCCTGCAATGACAACATTTTCTCCTATAGAAACATTATGAGCCACCTGAACAAGATTATCAATTTTACTCCCTTTACCAATAGTAGTTACTCCTGTTGTGGCTCTGTCTATACAGGTATTGGCTCCTATTTCCACATCATCTTCTATCAATACGGAACCTATCTGAGGTATTTTATAATAGGTTCTGCCATCTCTTTCAAATCCAAAACCATCACTTCCGATTATTGCACCTGAATGGATTATAATATTATTACCTGCTGTGACTCTGTCCAGGATTACCACATTGGGGTATATAATGCAAAAATCTCCTATCGTTACATGGTTTCCTATATGAACTCCGGGATAAATAACAGTTGAATTACCTATTTTCACATTACTGCCTATAAAAACATTGGGATAAATTATTACATCATCGGAAATATATACCTCTTCACCCTTTATACAGGTATGATGAACTCCTCTGTAAGAATGGTTTTTTTCTTTAAATAGCTCTAAAACCTTTGCAAAAGCAAATCTCGGATTGGAAACCACTATGAGCGGTTTTTGCGTAACCATTCCATAATCTTCAGAGCAAATAATAGCTCCTGCGCCGGAACGTAAAGCCTTCTTAAAATAAATACGTTTTACTGCAAAGGTTACATGTTCCCCGGAAGCTCCATCAATATCAGAAACGCCGGATACAGTAAAGAGTCCATTACCGATTACTGTTCCTCCGAGAGTTTCCGCTATTTCTTTAACGGTAAAAGTCATTTTCCTATCTCTTTCCTATATAGTGCGATAATCTATTTTAATTCTGTCAATACATCATCTGTAATATCGGTACCGATACCATGAACCCTCTGTTTGACAAGAACAAGATCCATATTTTTTTTCATAGCAACTTTTTCTGCAGCTTTTCCCATATCATTTGTAAGAACTTCCATTAATATCTCATTGGAATGTTCAAAAATTTTGGTAATCTGATACTGCATTTCTTCCTTTTCTGCATCAGTAAGATTGGGAGAAGCTTTTTCATAAAGAACTGTATAGGCTATCCTCTGTGCCTGAATCTGTTCCGAATATCTTTTAAACTTCGGCCATCCGTCCATAACCTTTTCTATATCTACAACAGCTACCGATACCTGTTTCTGGGCGACAGCGGGAGAAGTTACTGACAGAGATACTGCAATTCCTGCAATTAAAATAACAAGCATAATTATACAACAAATTTTTCTCATTAATAGAGACTCCTTTCATTGGTTACTTCTTTTCCATAACTTTAATCATATCTTCAGTTAAATCAATACCATTAACATTAACCCTGTACCCTGTAAGGACCAGCGGTATACCCTTTTCCTTTGCCACAGTTTCTACCTGTGTAGAAATATCTTTCATAATACTATTAAACAGCTTCTCTCTTTCTTTCATAACTTTTTCAATATCCTGCTGCTTTTGACCGGCAATAGTGCTTTGAGTCCTGGATAATTCTTTACCCAGTTCTTTCTTCTTTGCTTCAAACTCACGTTCAAGCTGTTCACTGAAAGATTTAAGAGATTGTTCCACATCTCCATGTTTTTTCTCAAGCTCCGCAATAAGAGCTTTCTTTTCTGATTCATATTCCCTGGAAAGCTGCTCATTCACTATATTCCATTTTTCCCCTATAGCAGCTTGTATTTTTTCCTCTTTGCTCCTCATCAGGGAAGCATACTGGTTTTCAAGAGAAGAACGACAATTTTCCAGTTCTGCCCTTACTTTCTTATCTACATCACTGCCTTTTACCCGGACTATGTCATCAAATTCCTTCTTTTTGGCCTCTATCTTACTGTTCATACCTGCATTGAGATCTTTTGTATAATCCCCGATAATGCCATCAATTTCAGCCATTTTCTTATTTTTAAAAGATGTAAAGGTATCTTCTACTTTTCTGGTTTCACCGGCAATATCGCTTTCATAGCTCGAATCTATGGACTTTTTCTCTGCAATTAACTTCTGCAGTTCTTCCTCATCTTCTTTATTATGAGTATTCTTTGCATTGAGCTGGTTGATTTCCAGGTTAACCTTCAACAATGCCTGCTGATTTTCTTCCATACGTTTCTGCTTGTAATCTTCCAGGTCACCCATTAACCTGTTCCGTTCTGCAGTAAGCACAGAATCAAGTTCCAGCAAAAGAGCATCTCTCTTTTTTTTGGCTTTATTATCTCTTTCAACTATAAGCGTATTAACATATTGATCCAGCATAGCCTGTACTGCCTGGTTTTCCTTATCAAGTTCAGGCCTGTACTTTTCATGGATTATAGCAGATTTTTTATTTAATTCTGCCGTCATTTTGGCTTCAAACTCTTTCTGAATCTGTTCAATCTCAGACTGATGTTCTGATTTTATCTTTTCCATTTCAGCTTTCTGTCTTGCAGAAAATCTGTCCTGAAGAGCCTGAAGCTGTCCCATAATGGAATTTTGCTCTGTTGTCCAGTTAACTTTAAGCTCTTCGTTCTTCTTTTTTAATCTGCCATCATATTCAGATATAAGAGATTTGAATTTCTTCTCCGCATCCTTCTGAAAATTATTCATCTTATGCTTAAATTCATTTGAAGCAAACCCCTCTTCAAATGCCTGAACCTGTTTATCTAAAGCCTCAAGTTTCGACCAGTCCTTATGAATTTTCAATAATTTATCAATATCTACAACACCTATACCGGAACCGGAAGGTTCTGAAGCGTAGCTATAAAGGAACAGGCATATAATAAATGAAATTGATAGGAAAAAAGATAATCTCTTCAAAAACTCTGAACTCCTTATTCTAACTTTGTAACAACATCGTCGGTAATGTCCATGCCTCCGTAAAGGACATTTACATCATCAAGTATTATGGACAGGCCTTTTTCTTTTGCCACTTCACCGGACACTTTATTTATCTCATCCTCAACAGGTTTCAGAATAGTCTTCTTCTTTTCATCAAGTTTTTTCTGATAATTTGCAAGAAAACTGGCGGGAGGAGCACCGTCACCGTAGATTTCTTTGGCTTCTTTCTCCAGATTTTTATTCATATCTGAAAAAATCTTGTATAATTCGTCCTGAGCATCTTTCATCTTACTGATATTCATAAGCTTTTCTTGAGATATATAGCCAACTATCTGTTTTACATCTTTCCCGGAAGTTCCTGCATTTGAAGTAGCAACCGGAGTGGTAGATTTACTTTCTTTTTTACTGTTAGGATCGAAAACCTTTTTAACATCATCTGTTACATCCATAACACCGCACACGACAACAGTTGCGTCCAGAACAACGGAAAGGTTCTTTTCTTTTGCAACCTTTTCTATAGCTCTTTTTTGTTTGTCCTGAAGAGGAGTTATAATACTGGCCTGTATTCTCCTGAGTTCATCCTGAAATTGAGTCTGTATGGCACTTTTTTGTTTATCATTTAAACCTTTGGCCATTTCACTGTATTCTGCGGCAAGTTTCTTTCTTTCGTCTTCAAACTTCTTTTCCGCCTCCTGAAAAGGAGGAAGATTAATTATAACACTCTGATCCACAGAACCGACACCCGGTGCACCGGGGAGGTTATCATTACCCTGAGGTTCGTTACATCCGGAGAAAGATAAAAACAACACGAGAAAACACAGACAAAAAATCTGTTTTAAATAATACATTTTAACCATTTATTATACTGATAATTCAGTATGTCACCTCCAATTAATTTTGAATCATTTTTTACGAAATTTATATGAGAATTTTGTCAGAATTACTGACCCATTAAAACGTCTGTCCGATACCTATTACTATACGGCCACCTCCGCCTTCATTTTTAATTGCATAATCAACTCTTATGGCACCTATACCGAGAGCGGGTACTGCAACTCTTATACCAATACCTTCATCACTTTTTATATTATCAAACAATCCCTTTACAGAATCCCTCTGTGTTGCGTTACCTGCATCAAAGAAAAGAGCACCCTGGAGTACTCTGCTCTTTAATATGGGGAACCTGTATTCAGCCTGGAACAAAAATACTCTGTCACCTAAAAATTCACCCTGTTCGTAGGCTCTCAGGGTATCATTTCCTCCGAGATAAAACTGATCGGAAAGAGGTAAATCGCCGGTACTGGTCCCGCCTAAAACTCTGAAAGCCAGAGTATGTTCTCCTATAGGAAAATATTTCCTTGTGTCAAAACTGTATTTACTGAAATCAAAATCTCCTCCGAGCCAGCCTGCATGTTCAAGAGAAAAATTGGTAAAAAATCCTGCATGGGTATCGGCATAATTATCTCTTGTATCATAAAGCCCCGAAAACATAAGGCTTCTGATATCACCGGTACCTGTATTTCTTGCAAGAGCAGGATTATCTTTTGTAGGTGTGGAGAAGGAATCAACCTGGCTGATTTTCAGAGTTCCGTAAAGCCTGAACTCATCTGTAACAGGCTGGCCTACGGTAACGCTGCAGCCGGTTCTCTTATCAGTAAAGAGAGCATAAGACTGATTGGGAATATTATAAATAGACTGGCGCTGTTCCTCGAATACACTGTAATAAACACTTGCACCTACTGACAGACCTGAAGCTGTGAGATATGGTTCCATATAAGTTACATTATAATTGGTGACAAGTCCGCCTCTCTGAAGCAGTAATTGAATACTCCTGCCTGTACCGAAGAGATTTCTTTCAGAAAGGGTTATACTGCCGGTTATACCTTCGTTTCTGGAACCTCCGCTGAAACCGACACCTGCAGTTGCAAGGCCTGTTTTGGCTTCCTTTACCTGTATTTCAAGAATGAAAAATCCCGGTTTACCGGTAGGTTTCGGAACAACACTTACATCCTCGAAAAATTGAAGATTATTAATCCTTTGTATATCATCTGAGAGTAATTTTTTATTTATTATATCTCCTTCTTTAATTTTTCTTAATTCTCTTAATATGACTTCATCTTTTGTCTTTGTATTGCCGGAAACAACAAATTTCTCTACTCTTGCCTCTGTAATAATATAAGTAACGACTCCTTCCGGAGAGGTTTCAGCAGTGAGAGGCTGGTCTATTATAAGAGACTGATCGTCATATAATTTTGAAATAGCTGCAAGATCCCTGTTAACAGCAAGTACATTCAGATAATCTCCCGGTTTAGATGAGACTGCCTTTCTGAGAGTATCAGAGTCAATGACAGTATTACCGGAAAAATCTATACCTGTAACCTTCATACCTTCTATAATACTCAGAAGAAATACACCCGGTTCAGGGGTGGACAGTTCTGCAATATGAGTAGGAACACCTGTCATACCAAGTTCCTGAGAATAATAATCATTTATGGACTTTAAATCTTTCTCAAAGGTACTGGAATTAAATATCTGACCCACTTTAGTCTCCATAAGATTTAAAAGTTCCTGAGAGGTAACAAGTTCATTCCCTTTAAATTCAATTTTTTTCACTTTAGGATTCTCAAGAACACGAAAAATTACCCTTATACCGTCTTCAGTAATCTCGGGATCAAATTTTACATCGGTAAAATAACCAAGTTCAAAAATACCCTGGAGATCCTTTTGAAGTTGATCTGTCGACATAGTATCTCCCGGTTTTGTAGATACAACAGACATGATTTCTTCTGACGGTACATACTGATTTCCCTGAATATCCACTTCAACTATTTTCTCCCTGGAAAAAGGTGTGTCAGGTTTCACAGATATGGCTCCTGCATTGGGATCGGTATTCTTTATTACTTCAGGTGTTTTAGTCATTTCAGGTAAAGGAATTTCCGATTTTTCAACAGGACGCTCCAAAATTATACCATCCTTTTTACCATCAGATTCATGCTGGTCAGTTTTCTGAGATACTTTTGTTACCGGATTACCTGCTACATCAGGCAATGACTCAGGATTTTTTCCCACCACAGGATTAATTGCTATATCAGGCATTGAAGCAGGATTTTTTTCCACAGGCAAGTCAATATTTATATAATCATTTTCTGCAAAAACAGGCAGTGAAAAAGTCAGCATGAGAAAAGAGATACAAAAGAAAGATAAATAGTAACGTTTCAATTTATATTGTTTCATTAAATACTTAAAACCCACTGAAACTAGCCCCCTTTATATTAAGTTATGTTTATAAATTTTCATCTATATCACTATCATAATAATAACAATGATAACACCTTTATATTAAGTTATGTTTATAAATTTTCGACAATAAGACCTTTATTCCTTCTATGACAATAAAGATCTATAAGGACAAACAATAGACAGTCAGAATTCCTAAAAACGACAAATTATTTATTGCAAAAAATATGCCATTTTTCTTGAATATATTTCAGTAACTATACTTTCGCAGATTTTAGAAAAAGCCTTGACTTTATTAAGTTTTATATTTCAACTGAAGTCAATAAAATCAAAGGTTTTATAAAAAAGTGCGAAAGTATAGTCAGTAAAAAGGTCTCTTAGGAATGGCAGTTAAATAAATGTCTCAAATATATTAATCGTGACGCGTAACGCGTAACGCGTGACGCGAGGAAAGAGACAATTAATAAATTTTCATTCCTTAATTTTTAACTCTTACTACCTGAGCACCAAGGCTGTTAAGATTATGTTCTATGGATTTATATCCTCTGTCTATATATTCAATACCTGTAATTTCAGTGGTACCGCAGGCAACCAGACCTGCAAGAACAAGTGCCCCGCCTGCTCTCAGGTCAGAAGCTTCTACCGGTGCATCTGTCAGTTTATCAACACCTGTAATAACAGCCGTCCTGTCTACGAGCCTTATCTTTGAACCGAGTCTTCTCAATTCATCAACATAGTTAAATCTGGCATCGAATATAGTTTCTTCAATAAAACTTGTACCATCTGAGATTGTAAGAAATGTTGCCATAGGAGCATGTAAATCTGTAGGAAATCCGGGATAAGGTGAAGTAATTATATCAACAGGATATACACGTCTTTTACCTTTTACCCTGATATAATTTTTACCTCTTATAACTTCTATATTGGCACTTTCAAGTTTGCTTAAAAAAGCTTCCAGAAATTGAGAAGAAATACCTTCGACTGTAATATCTCCGCGGGTAATAGCGCCGGCAAGTAAATAGGTACCTGCTTCTATGCGATCAGAGATTATGTCATATTCAATTCCCCTGAGTTGCGAAACTCCGTCTATTCTGATAGTTCCGTCATTCAGGCTATAAATTTTAGCTCCTGCAGCATTTAAAAAACCGGCAAGATCAGTAACTTCCGGCTCTTTGGCAGCATTTTCCAGTATAGTAGTTCCCTGTGCAAGGGTTGCTGCCATCATAATATTTTTGGTAGCTCCTACACTTGCCCTGCCTACATAAATTCTATTTCCCTGCAGTTTTCTGGCTGTAGCTTTCACGTAACCATGTTCGAGAGAAACATCTGCTCCAAGAAGACGAAAACCATCCAAATGAAAATTCACTGCTCTTGTACCGAGTACACATCCCCCTGGAAGCGGAACTTCTGCACAGAGAAATCTTGCAAGTAAAGCTCCTGCTACGTCAAAAGAAGCATGAATCTTTCTGACAAGATGATAGGGAGCACGGGTTGACGATACACCATCTGTATTAATAAAAAGAGATTCTTCTTTTTTATCATACGATACTTTCGCACCCAGTTCTCTTAAAAGATCCATCATAACCCATACATCTGTAATATCAGGGATTCTCCTGAGTAAAATATCTCCCTTTACAAGAATACATGCAGCCATAATAGGGAGGGCGGCATTTTTTGCTCCGTTTGCCATGAGCCTGCCCTTTAATTTTTTTCCACCTGTAACCATTAATTTTTCCATAGTCAATTCCTTAATTTATATTAGAATCGTGACGCGTGACGCGTGACGCGAGGTTTGATTAACATTCATGCAGTAACTCTACAAACAGGTATGACCGGTAGGGTCACAACCAGATATGAGAATTAGCAAACAGTGAAGCATAAGCTTCTATTATTTTCATATAAATACCGTGGGTTTCAGTTGTTCTTTGAGCAAATATTGATTCTGGCAAGAACATAATGTAATTCTTTTTTTAATCTTTCCCTGGTCAGATTATCAACAGTTTCCGTTAAAGAAGAACGAATCTTTTCTAAAACTATCTTATCTTCTTCTATGTTTATATCAGAACATTCTGCAGCCTCGTCAACAAGAAGGGTTATATGGTTTGAATTTACCTCCAGCAAGCCTTCTCTCATTGCAAAATAAATCTCCCTGTTATCAGGAAGTCTTACCATGGTTTCTCCTGTAAGAACAGTAGTAAGTAAAGAAATATGATCCGGCAAAATTCCCAGACTGCTTAAAGGCCCGGGAGTCACCAGAATTTTTATTTCTCCGCTGAATTTAATTGTTTCCGGAGTCACTATCTCCAGAGTCAGTTGTTTCTCCGCCACTTAATCCTAACCTCCGACTGGTCTAATCTTCATTACTCTAGCCGTGTCCCCTCTATTTTACTGATACTGCTTCACCTGATGTATCCACTACTCCCGTCAGTCTTGCAGCTTTATCCAGTACTTCCTCCAGATTGCCTACCATATAAAAAGCCTGTTCAGGAAGATGATCCAGATTGCCTTTAACTATTTCTCTGAAACCTTTAACTGTTTCATCTTTTGTAACATATTTTCCTTTAAATCCTGTAAACTGTTCTGCCACAGAGAAAGGTTGAGAGAAGAATCTCTGAATTCTTCTTGCACGGTTCACGGCAATCTTATCATCATCAGACAGTTCTTCCATACCGAGGATGGCTATAATATCCTGTAAATCTTTGTATCTTTGAAGTATTTCCTGAACCTGTCTTGCTACATAGTAATGTTCGTCTCCAAGGAAACGTGGTTCCAGTAATCTTGATGTAGAGGCCAGAGGGTCTACAGCAGGATAAATACCCTGTTCCACTATGGCTCTGTCAAGCACTGTAGTGGCATCAAGATGGGCAAAAGTTGTAGATACTGCCGGGTCTGTTATATCATCGGCAGGAACATAAATGGCCTGAACCGATGTGATAGAACCTTTTTTCGTAGTAGTAATTCTTTCTTCGAGAGCTCCTACTTCTGTTGTAAGAGTGGGCTGATATCCGACTGCTGACGGCATTCTGCCGAGAAGTGCCGAGACTTCGGAACCTGCAAGAACAAAACGAAATATATTATCTATAAATAACAGTACATCCTGTCCTGCTTCATCTCTGAAGTATTCTGCCAGTGTAACTCCTGCAAGTCCTATTCTCAATCTCACTCCTGGAGGTTCATCCATCTGCCCGAAAACAAGAGCTGTTTTATTGATAACTCCTGATTGATTCATTTCAAGCCACAGGTCATTTCCTTCTCTTGTTCTCTCCCCTACGCCTGCAAAAACAGAAAATCCTCCATGTTTTGTTGCCACATTACTTATCAATTCCTGAATAAGCACTGTTTTTCCTACTCCTGCACCGCCGAACAATCCTGTTTTACCACCGCGGGAATAAGGTGCTACAAGATCTATAACCTTGATGCCTGTTTCAAACATTTTAACAGACGCATCCTGTTCTTCAAGACTCGGAGCAGGACGGTGTATCGGATATCTTATAATGGAAGGAGAAACTGGCCCCTTACCATCAATAGGTTCTCCTGAAACATTAAACATTCTTCCAAGGGTTTCTTTACCGACAGGTATCATTATGGGGTTTCCCGTATCTCTGACCTCCATACCTCTTTTCAACCCGTCAGTAGAGCCCATAGCAAGACACCGAACCTGACTGTTTCCAAGATCACTCTGTACCTCTATAACAAGATAGCCTGTAGAGCCTCTTGTTCCTATAAAATCAGGAGGATAGACAATGTGTAATGCATCATATATTTTAGGTAGCTGACCGTCAGAGAATTCTACATCCACTACCGGGCCGATAATCTGAACTATTTTTCCTGTATTCATAAATTAACACTCCTAACTATCGTAACACGTGACGCGTGACGCGTAACGCGGGGTAACGATATTTCCTCTGAAGATATATTTTCTTCTGACCATACAAAATATGAAGTAACGCCCTCCAGGGCGAGTTATTTAAAGCTTAGTGGTTCCAGCGATAAATACGACACCGGATAATCTGTGATTTTGTCCCATCCCGTCACGCGTTACGCGTTACGCGTCACGATTCTCATATAAATCCCTGTCATCGTTTGATAGATTCAGAACCGCTCGTAACTTCTATTATTTCTGTTGTAATAGCTTCCTGACGGGCTCTGTAGAACTTCAATGTAAGAGCCCTTATAAGCTCATCTGCATTATCCGTTGCATTTGTCATAGCCATCAGCCTGGCACCCAGTTCCGATGCAACAGATTCTAAAATCATCTGATAGATCTGAACATATATATATTTTGGAATAATATAATCAAGCAATTCGGCAGGAGAAGGCTCAAGAATAGAATCACTGATATCGGTGATTTTTTCTGACGGAAATGAAACAGGTAAAAGTTTAAATAAAGTGTTTTCCTGTTTCATTGTAGAAATATATTTGCCATATATGAAATAAAGCTCATCAAAATCTCCTGCCAGAAACATATCTGTCAAAACTTCACCCATTTCTCTACAACCGGAATAGTTAATTTCTACAAGGTGAGGAAAGGACATAAGCACAGGTAATTTCTTTTTCAAATAAAATTTATGAGATTTATTACCGACAGGGATAAATAAAAATTCTTTATCCGGATAGGTTCCCATAATTGTTTCAGTAAGTCTGAAAATATTATTATTAAAAGCACCGCAGAGGCCTTTATCACCTGTTACAGGTACAAGAGCAATTTTTTTCACATCTCTTTCTATCATCAATTTGTGGGCAAAATTCTCATCCAGCCTGTTAAATACCCTGACCATCATGGATTTTAATTTTTCAGCATAAGGTCTGCAGGCCAGTACGGCATTTTCTGCCTTTTTTATCCTTGCTGCTGCCACAAGTTTCATAGCTCTTGTTATTTCCTGTATATTTTCAACACCTTTTATTCGTTTCTTTACTTCTCTCGCTTTTGGCATCTTTTACTCACTCTTTACTAAAATCTTCTGGCCATTACCGGGCTATCTTCGCGTAACGCGTTACACGTTACGCGTTACGACACTATTACTCACTCTTTACAAAAATCTTTTTAAATTCTTCCAGAACTTTATCAAATTCCTGGGCCAGCTCATCAGAAAAATCCCCTGTTTCTTTTATATTACTCAGAAGTGCCATGTGTTTTTCTTCCAGATAAGTAAGATACTCTTTTTCAAAACGTTCTACATCTATAAGGCGAATATCATCTAAATAACCATGGGCTGCAGCATATATGATGGCTACCTGCTTTTCTACAGGTATGGGCTGAAACTGTTTCTGTTTCAGGGATTCAAGAATACGTTCACCTCTTGTAAGCTGTGCCTGTGTGGCTTTATCAAGATCAGAACTGAATTTTGAGAAAGCAGCCAGTTCTCTGTACTGGGCCAGTTCAAGTCTCAGAGGACCTGCAACCTTTTTCATGGCCTTTATCTGGGCAGAGCCTCCCACTCTTGATACAGAAAGACCGGCATCCATAGCAGGACGTATGCCCTGATAGAACATATCTGTAGAAAGAATTATCTGGCCGTCTGTAATTGAAATAAGATTTGTAGGAATATAGGCTGACACATCACCTACCTGTGTTTCATTGATAGGCAGGGCGGTCATGGAGCCTCCTCCTTTTTCCTCACTGAGTTTTGAACTTCTTTCCAGGAGTCTGGAATGAAGGAAAAATACATCTCCCGGGTATGCTTCTCGTCCAGGAGGTCTTCTGAGAAGAAGTGATATTTCTCTATAGGCCTGGGCATGTTTTGTAAGATCATCATATATGATAAGCACATCTTTACCGTTATCCCTGAATTCCTCTCCCATAGCACAGCCTGCAAAAGGAGCAATATATAATAAAGAAGCAGGATCCTTTGCGTTTGCAACCACTACTATTGTATAGTCCATTGCTCCCTGCTGAGTCAAAACATCTATAACCTGGGCGACTGTAGAGGTTTTCTGTCCTATTGCAACATATATACATATAACATTTTCCGTTTTTTGATTTATAATAGTATCGATAGCAATGGCAGTTTTACCTGTCTGACGGTCACCTATTATAAGTTCTCTCTGTCCTCTTCCTATGGGTACAAGGGCATCTATTACCTTCAGGCCTGTCTGAAGCGGTTGTTTTACAGGCTGACGTTCTATAACCTTCGGAGCCACATATTCTATGGTTCTGAACTTTTCCGTGTATACAGGACCTTTACCGTCGAGAGGCTGTCCCAGGGGATTTACAACTCTTCCTTTAAGAGCTTCTCCTACAGGAACCTGTATAATTTTCCCTGTTCTTTTTACTATATCCCCTTCCTGTATTTCTTTTGTATCACTGAGTATGACACATCCCACATTATCTTCTTCCAGGTTAAGGGCAATGCCATAAATATTTCCGGGAAACTCCAGCATTTCTCCCGATTGAACTGCTGTAAGTCCATGAATACGGGCAATATTATCTCCTACCTGAATAACAGTGCCTACATCTACCTCTTCAAGGTCAGTCTGGTAATTGGCAATCTGTGCCTTCAAAATTGCCGTAATTTCTTCAGGCCTTATACTCAAACTAAAAACACCTTCTTTCCAAAATCCCACATAAATTATTTAGATAAGTTGCTTCTACATAATTTTCATTCCAAGCCTTATTTTACACAATTAAAAATGAACATTTCTTCTTTAATAATTTTCATCTAAAATCGTTAAATTATATACCGGACATTTCATGTTCTATTCTCTTTAAATGACCGGTCACACTGCCATCATAAATCTTGTCTTCAATCCTGACTATTAAACCACCTATTATAGAAGGATCAATAGTAATCTCAAGCTTAACAAATTTACCGGTTCTGGCCGAAAGGGCTGACTGCAGTCCATTCTGTTCCTGAACTCCAAGGGGAAAAGCCGATGTAACATAAGCGATTACAATATTACTGTTTTCCAGAATAATCTGAGAAAAAATTTCCCCTATACAGAAAAAAAGATTTTCTCTCTTTTTATCAACCAGTAAAGATATAAAGTCAAAGGTTACCCGAGACATACCTGCACCGAATATACTATAGAGAATTTCCTTTTTTTTAAAAGAAGTTATACGGGGAGAAAGGAGTATTTTTTTTAAATCTTCATTTCCATTCAATATACCTGTAAAATAAATTAATTCCTTTTCCGCCTGGTTTATTATATTCTGTTCAAGGCAGACTGAATAAAATGCTCCTGCATATCGCCTGGCAATGAGTCTATCGCTCATAATTTAAGTTCTCCAATAAATTCATTTATCAGCTCTCTGTTAGATGCTTCGTCTATATTCTTTTTAATTAATCTTGAAGCAATGTTTACTGCAAGGCCGGATACATCCTTACGAAGTTCTCCTATGGCCTTTTCTTTCTCAATATTTATCTGATTCTGACCTTCCTGCTTCATCTTTATAACCTCTTCTCTACCCTTTTCCATAAGGTCAGTTTTAATCTTTTCAGCCTTTTGACAGGCTTCATTAACTATACTCTGAGCCTCTTTAAAAGATTCCTTTAACTTATCTTCATAATCTTTTTTGAGTTTAAGGGCTTCTTCTTTAGCCTGCTCCGCTTTATCAAGGTCAGATTTTATTTTATCCTGTCTGTCTTCTAAAATCTTCATTAAAGGTCGAAATAATTTCCACCGGAGAAGACCAAAAAGAATAAAGAAATTAATTATCTGAACCAGTAAGGTTAAATCAGGAGCATTACCACTCTCCATAATTCCAACTCCTAACCTGTTTTTATAATATTACTTTCCAAGCATTTTCATAACAGGCTCTATAAAAGAAACAAGCTTCATAGAAATAAAAAGAGCATAAAGAGCAAGGGATTCAATAAAAGCCAGACCTATAATCATTGTAAGCTGTATTTTGGACTGAGCTTCAGGATTACGTCCTATTGCCTCCAGACCTGCTGCAATAGCTCTTGCCTGTCCGAGAGCAGCAAACATTGCACTCAATGCAATGGCAAGACCTCCGGATATAAGAGCTGCTGCTATAATTGTAGATAATCCCTGTTCCATAAGAATTCCTCCTTAAAATTTTATGATTGATTTCAATCACAACCAGTAATGAGAACCTCTCCTCGCGTTACGCGTTACGTGTTACGATTCCACATATAAATCTTTACCGGCAGTCGTAAACTACCATCACCGGTATAATCTAAAAATTCACCTCCTCAGTGGTGTTCACCTGCCATAGCTGCAATATAAGAAAAAGTTAATATAGAAAATATCAAAGCCTGGATTGCTCCGGTTAATAATCCTATTCCCATAACTATTAAAGGCAAAGGACTCACAATAACAAGTGACATTACAGAACCTTTTGTAGCAAGAAGTTCTGTCACAACAGCTATCAGAGCTGCCAGTATGGAATGTTCTCCCATAATATTACAGAACAATCTCACTGTAAGAGAAAAAATTCTTATAAAGTGTTCCAGTATATTCAAAAATAAAAAGAGTGCAGTAAGAGCGGGAGCAAGAATTACAAGAAGAACAATATTCCCTGCGCTCAAAGGGTTAACGAGCGTTTTTACAACCTCCGGAACAGGGCCGAGATAATGAAATAAATATTTCTTTAACCCTAAAGCCCTGATACCACAGTAATTATAGTAAACTACCGCCGATATTGCCAGAGCAAGAGGGGTATTCAGATTACCTGTAGGAGGCTGAAATATAAGCCCCGATTTTTCCTCAAACATACAGCTAACACCGAACAGGGTAAATTCCTTTTCAACAGAAGGTATACCGAACATCCAGAATAATTTAAGTATACCTCCCGGTATGACTCCAAGCCAGTTGGAAAAGAGAACAAAAAGGAATATCGTTCCCACTAAAGGAACATATTCCTTCCCCCTGGGACCTATCATATCAGTGGCAAGATTATTCAAAAATTCCACTATAATTTCAAATATATTTTGTATTTTTGATTTTGGAAATTTTTCAAGTTTACCTGAAATAAAAAAAGCACACAATACGAGAAATATCATGATAAGAAAGGTCATAGCTTCAATCGATATATCTATCTGGGAATGACCAACTCTTAAAATAATATTACTGACTTCATGTTCCAAAATTATTTCCTCCCGAAAGTTTTAGATATTGTTGAAAAATCATCTCACACTTTCACTATATTTCTATTTACAACAAAACTTTCCCATAGAAATAAAAAGAGCACAAAATTTATACTGACAAGAAAAGATATGGCATTCAATTCAGTAAATTTCACTATCATCCACATAAATCCTCCCAGCAAAATTAATTTTGCCGGAACCAGTCCTATATAAAAGACCCGCCATATCTTTTTTTTATGTTCAAGAATATTTCTCGAAAACATATAGAGAAAAGAGAAATTCAATATACTCATAAAAATTCCTGCAGAAATTCCCCATAATATAAAGTTATCTTTTAACATAAGAGAGAACAGTAAAAAGAATAATGCAACTATAATGGCTTTAAAAAAAATTCTTCTTAAAAGATTCTCACTCATTACTTTATTCCTTGTTATCGTAACGCGTTGCGCGTGACGCATGACGCGAAGATAAGGGTGCTATTTTTTCATGTATATAATTCTGTACCCTGTTACAATCCCGATAAAAGTAAAAAATATAATAAATACGGGATAAGTGTTAAATTTTTCATCTATATACATACCGGTTAATGTTCCAAGCAACAGGGATACGAAAAATTTTGTTCTGGTACGAAAAAATAATTTTATATAATTCATTGTCTTTATTTTATCAATAAAAAGTGTCTATTCAAAATCCGCGGGAGGACTCGAAATAAAACCGAAATAATATCTTATCGCATCGACTATTCTTCCGGCTGCATGGCCATCACCGTAGGGATTTATAGCCCTGCTCATTCTGTTATATTCGTCACTGTCATCAAGTAATCTGGCGGCTTCCCTGTAAATATTATCTCTTTCCGTACCGACCAGTTTTGCCGTTCCTCTCTGAACACCTTCAGGCCTTTCGGTAGTTCTCCTTAATACCAGAACAGGTTTCCCCATAGAAGGAGCTTCTTCCTGAATACCTCCAGAATCTGTCAGTATAATAAAACTTTTCTTCTGCAGATTAATCAGAGCAGGATAATCCATCGGTTCTATAAGGTGGATTCTGTCATGTCCTTCAAGTAAAGGATACACAGTTTCTCTTACTACAGGATTTCTGTGTACAGGAAAGACTATTTCCGTATCTTTATAATCATTTATAATCTGAAAAAGAGCCCTGCAGATATTCTCCATAGGTTCTCCCCAGTTTTCTCTTCTGTGGGTTTCCACAAAGATTATCCTGTTTTTACTCTGTGATATATGAGAAGGAAGATAATTTTTTTCGTCTGTAACTTTTAATATGGAAAAAAGAGCGTCTATAACGGTATTACCTGTAATAAATATACCGGAATTTATACCGCAATGTAACAGATTACTTTTTGCCTGAATGGTAGGGGCAAAATGGAGGTTACATATTACACTTGCAAGGCGTCTGTTAATCTCTTCCGGGAAAGGATTGTATATATCATCTGTTCTGAGACCTGCTTCGACATGTCCTACTTTTATCTGCTGATAAAAAGCTGCAAGACTGGCGGAAAAAACTGTCGTAGTATCGCCCTGAACAAGAATCATATCAGGTTTTTCCTGTTTTAATACATCTTCCACCCCTGTAAGGGCACGGCATGTTATTTCCGAAAGGCTCTGCCTGTCCTGCATGATATCCAGGTCATAGTCAGGTTTTATAGAAAAAAAATTCAAACACTGATCCAGCATTTCCCTGTGCTGTGCCGTAACCAGAACTTTAGATAAGATCTCGTCAGGGAAATTATTTAAAGCTGAAACTACAGGAGCCATTTTAACTGCTTCAGGTCTTGTTCCGAATATAGTTATAATTTTTATTTTTTTCATAATGTTAACGGGCTACGTAATTTAATGCCAGGGCGGCAACCCCCATAAATCCGCTGATAAGATAAATAAAGAGCACTGCCTGTCTGTGGTTTAAACCAAGGTTCAGTAACTGATGGTGAAAATGTTCTTTATCAGGCTGGAAAATGGGTCTTCCTTTCAAAAATCTTCTCACGATTGCAGAGGTAGTATCGAAAATAGGCAAAGCAAATACAAGAATAGGCACACCGAAGGCAAGAGTGGCTGTACTTTTAAGAGCACCTACTATGGAAAGAGCGGCAAGCATATAGCCTAAAAACAACGATCCCGTATCACCCATAAAGATCTTTGCTGGATTGAAATTATATCTTAAAAATCCGCAGCAACTGCCCATTAAAGCAAGAAGTAAAATAGCCACAAGGATCTGTCCCTTCTGTATGGCAATCATAAATAAAACAAAACAGGAGATTCCCGTCACACCTGCCAGGAGCCCATCCAGACCATCTATGAGATTAAGAGCATTTGTAAGCCCTACGACCCACAGTACTGTAAGCCCCACACTCATCCAGGAAGGGAGAAAAAACATACCGTTAAAAGGATTGCTTAAAAATTCCACTTTAATCCCGAATAAAACTAAAATAAATGCTGCTATAATCTGTCCTGCCAGTTTTACCTTTGCAGGAAGAGCATATTTATCATCAAAAACTCCCAGGATAAGTATAAAAGTACCTCCGATAAAAAGACCGAGTAACTGTGTCCAGAGTCTTGTCATAAGAATATTTCTGTCAATAATGCCGAAATAAAACACCACTACAAGGGTAAGAACAAAACCGCCGTAAACGGCAAGACCTCCTGCCTGGGGCATAGGAACTTTATGGACTTTTCTCGGACTCGGGGCTGCAACTATATTGGCCCAGAAGGAAAATTTTCTGACAAGAGGGGTAAGGGCACAGCTTATAAGAAGGGCTACCATAAAGGTAACCCCGTAACTTGCACTCAGCATAAATAATAAGCCTCCTTATATATAACACACAGAATGTTCAGAGCATCTTCAATGTCTCCCCTTTACTCTCAAAAAAACATTTATCTAACCAATCACAATATTTACTTGAAAAATAAATTTTTCCATATACCCACGTTATTATATCATTCTACAGAGAAATATTCAATTCCTTTTGTAAGTTTTCACAAAACAGATGAGTGAATGTAAAAAGTTTTAATATTTTATCACCGGAGAGAAAATTTGTCAAACAGGACATGGATTTAACCGGGATTTCCAGGATTGCCAGGATTTTTTCATCGGGCAAATTTTTAAACTCTAATTACAGGTTATAATTGAGTTTTGGATTTCAGGTGTCAGGTTTTTGGTTTATAATTACCCAACACCTGCCCTCCAGCACCTGACACCCTATAAAAAATGAAAATTCCTATACTCTTTAATTATAAAAGGCACTTCTCTTTTATAATCCTCTTAAATTTAAAGCCATACTGTTCCATTAATTTATTTGTATTCTTAAAATATTCAATCCTTTCTTCATCAGTCATTTCAGATAGCTCTTCATTTACTTTTTCACGCCATTTCAATACATCGATCATTGCCTTTGATTCTTTATTCTCCATAGTATAACACCTCCAGATGTTTCAATATACAACTGTAATTTTTTCATAATACAAAATCCTTTAATAAATTAAAATATTTTCCTATGAGAAAACCACGAAATTTATTATAGTTAGTTTCATAACTAACCATAAATAATGACCTCGTAATGCGTAAAGCGTAATGCGTGATGCCCATGGATTAAACCCGTCACGCGTCACGCGTTACGCGTCACGACGACTTAAATTCTAATAAGTTATGAAATACACTATAATCCATAATATAATTATAACTATACTTTTGCACTTTTTAAACAAAGCCTTATTCTACCTTGCAGGGAATCAGCGAGGGATGCCGTTATGGGACAACGGTTTTTCAAAATTCTGCGAAAGTATAGTATTAAGTATTTATTTCTTTCTTCTGTAGGATTATCATAAATATAAGTCCCGGAAAATATCTCTTCAAAGTCATCCTTTCTTTTTATGTCATAATAACATTCCATCAAAGACAGAAAGAGGGATTTGCCGAAACGTCTGGGACGGATGAAAAACAGATAGGGAGGACTGTCTTCAATATTTTCTATAAATCGCGTCTTATCAACATAATAACAATTCTTTCTTCTTATTACGGTCAAAATCTGATATGCCATATGGTATTTTCTTTCTCTTCATAAAACCCCACCTCTTTATTAATCAAACATTTAGATAACCTCCACCGTTAATTATAACAAATAAAATATAGAAAAAGAAGGAAAAAAAAGAGAGAAGAGAGAAGAAAAAGAAGGAGAAGATCGTGTTTGAAAATGTTTGAAAATGACAGGTGATTTTATATACAAAAGAGGTGATTTTTATGTTTGGTTTTCTGAAAAAGAAAAAAGAAAATAACAAAGCTGAAGGCAATCTGCCACAGGTAACAATTGTAACGGATAAAGGCGACATAGTCCTGGAGCTTTTTAAAAACGACGCACCGAATACCGTAAAGAATTTCACTGATTTAATAAAAAAGAAATTCTATGACGGCCTTACCTTTCACAGGGTAATAGATAATTTCATGATTCAGGGAGGATGTCCCCACGGCACGGGAACAGGAGTCCCCGGATACCAGATTAAATGTGAAATAAATAAAAGAAAACACCTGACAGGAACCCTCTCTATGGCAAATGCAGGGCCTGATACGGGAGGAAGCCAGTTTTTCATAACTCACTCTCCTCAGCCCCACCTGGACGGAAAACATACGGTCTTCGGCCATGTCATCTCAGGCATGGATACAGTAATGAAAATAAAAAAGGGAGATAAAATAAAAGAAATTAAAATAGTGAAAAGTGAGCAGTGAAAAGTGAAGAGAAATATATCACTTTTCACTTTTTAAAAAAACCTGGAGGACTTTTTTTAATTTTGTAGTAATTATTTACTAAAGTAAAAAAACAGGAGAACAGTAACTATGGAAAACAATTATAATATTGTCTTTCTTTTCCTCCTGGCAGGTGCTGCCATGGGACTCACCGGTATGGGACTGGCCACGCTTATAAGGCCCCATAAGCCAAATGATATAAAACTCGACACCTATGAATGTGGCCCTGAAACAATAGGCAAAAGCTGGGTTCAGTATAATTTCAGGTTTTATACCTATGTTCTGGTATTTTTACTGTTTGACGTAGAAGTTGTTTATCTCATACCATGGGCACAGGTATTCAGGGACATCAAAAATAACGGACTCGTTTACAAAGGTATGGAGATTTTACCGAAAGAAGTAAGCGGACTGTTTATTTTTACCGAAATGCTCATCTTTCTGCTTATTCTGATTATAGGCCTCATTTACGCCTGGAAAAAAGGAGGACTGGCCTGGGAAAAAGAACATAGAGAAGTTAAAAGGATGACAGGGCCGTAAAGTCAGGAACAACGCGTCACGTGTCACGATATATCATAGAAGAAGGTGAAAATTTGACAGGACAGGAACTGATAAATAAACTAGATGAATGCTTTCGTCAGGAAATCATGGAAATAAAAACCGAAGGTTTTGATAATACAATTCTTGTAGACAGTAAACATATAATAAAGGTAATGAAAGAACTTAAAGAAAATCCTGTCTTTGATTTCAATTATCTTATGTGTCAGACAGGAGTGGACTATCCGCCGGATAAATTTGAAATAGTCTATCATCTCTGCTCCCTAGAAAAAAAACATCGTCTCTGTGTTAAAGTATCCCTATCAAGAGAAAACCCTTCATTGCCGTCTCTGTGCGACATATGGAAAGCGGCAGAATGGCATGAAAGGGAAATTTTCGACCTCTTCGGCGTTAATTTCGAAGGCAATCCCGATATGAGACGAATCCTTTTACCTGAAGATTTTACCGGCCATCCCCTGAGGAAAGATTTTCACAGTACGGAAGTATTACCGTCACCAGATAAAAAAGAATTGATGAAGGCTAAAAAAGGAGATTCTCTATGAGTGATATTTTAAAAACAGAAGAATTTCTTGTAAACATGGGGCCACAGCACCCTGCCACTCACGGTGTCTTGAGACTCCTTCTTACATTGAACGGCGAAATCGTTGTAAGGGCTGTCCCTCATGTGGGATATTTACACCGTTCCACAGAAAAAATTCTGGAGAACAGGGAATACATTCAGGTTATACCATATCTTGACAGAATGGATTATCTTGCCGCCATGTGCAATGAACTGCCATATGTGCTTGCCATGGAAAAGCTTATGAATATAGAAGTTCCCGAAAGAGCACAGACAATAAGGGTAATAATATTCGAATTAAACAGAATTGTAAGCCATGTTATGTGGTGGGGAAATTTCGGACTCGAACTGGGTGCATTTACGCCTATGCTTTATGCATTCAGAGAAAGAGAAGAAGGACTCAATCTGTTTGAATACATATCTGGTCAGAGACTGACCTATAACTACCTGAGAATAGGCGGAGTGGCAAGAGATTTACCTGAAGATTTTCCTCAGAAAACAAAGAATTTCTTGAAGATAGTTAAAGAAAAACTCAAAGATTATGATGAGCTCCTTACAGGAAACGTTATATTTCAACAGAGAACAAAAAATATAGGTATTATACCTCCGGAACTCGCCATAAGTTATGCACTCAGCGGCCCCATGCTGAGAGGGTCAGGCGTAAAATGGGATGTAAGAAAAGATGACCCTTACTGCGGTTATGAACATTATGATTTTGAAATACCTGCAGGAGAAAAAGGGGATGTATTTGACAGGTACATGGTAAGATATAATGAGATAATTCAGAGTTCAAGAATAGTGGAACAGGCTCTGGAAAAACTCAAAGCAGGAGATATTATGGCAAAAATACCTAAAAAAATAGCTCCTCCGAAAGGAGAAATCTATGTCAGAGTAGAGAGCCCCAGAGGAGAATTAGGTGTTTATATCGTAAGTGACGGAGGAACAAAACCTTACAGGTTCAAGGTAAGAGCTCCAAGCTTTTGTAATCTGAGCATAGCAGAAGCGGTTATGAAGGATTGCTTTATGGCAGATCTTCCTGCCATTATAGGAAGTATAGATTTTATTTTAGGTGATGTAGACAGATAATTTTGACCAGGATTTATAGGATTTATGGGATTACCAGGATGATAAATAGAATTACTTTACTTAAAATTTCTAATCCCGGTAATTCTTTAATCCCGAAAATCCCGATCAAAAACAAAGTTTTAGATAAAAAAATATCGTGACGTGCAACGCGTGACGGGTGACGGGTGGGAAAAATCCGGTTATTAAGAATTTTTAAAAAATTTTAGGAGAAGCTTATGTTACAATATCTGGATTATATCTATAATCTGAATCATCTGTGGAAATTCCTGGGAGAACATACAGGATTTCTTCCTTCATGGGTAAAGGTATTTATTGCAGGAGGTTTTTCTATTGTTCTCATAGCAGCTTTTCTTGTCATTATGGTTATGTTTCAGACATGGCTTGAACGTAAAGAAGCAGGGCATATACAGAGCAGACATGGCCCGATGAGAGTCGGTGTCTGGCATGGATGGGCACAGCCTCTGGCTGATACCATTAAATTATTATTAAAAGAAGATATTACTCCAAAAGGTGTTGACCTGTGGGTATTCAGGCTTGCTCCCATAATAGTGTTCATACCTTCGTTTATGGCCTATGTATGTATTCCCTTCGGCAACGGTATGACCGCATCTGATTTGAATGTGGGAATCATATATATAGTAGCAGTTACAGGCCTTGTAGTAACAGCCATTATTATGGCAGGATGGTCTGCAGGAAATAAATATGCCATCATGTCTGCTTTCCGTTCGGGAGCACAGATCGTAAGTTATGAAGTGCCTATGGTTATAAGTATATTAAGTGTTATACTTCTGGTTGGTTCTTTTAAAATGGGGGATTTTGTAAAGGTACAGCAGGAATACTGCTGGCTTATTTTTCTCCAGCCTCTCGCATTTTTGATTTATTTTATTTCAGCAGTGGCAGAAACCAACAGGGCACCTTTTGATCTACCTGAAGCTGAATCTGAAATAGTGGCAGGCTATTTTATTGAATATACAGGTATGAAATTCGCCCTTTTCTTTCTCGCTGAATATACAAATATGGTTACAGTCTCTGCCGTTGCTACAACATTATTTCTGGGAGGATGGACACTCTTCGGACTGGAGCGGATTATCCCTCCGTTCCTCATATTCCTTGTTAAAGTACTTGCCCTTGTATTTGTCATTATATGGTTCAGATGGACCTTTCCCAGATTAAGGGTAGATCAACTTATGAATTTTTGCTGGAAAATTCTTCTGCCACTTTCCCTTGCCAATCTGGTATTTACAGGACTTCTGTCGATTTTATATACTATATATTATCATTTCTAGGAAGGTTTTAATATGATTAACTTTATTACCTTTTCAATATTAGCGATAATTTTGATAGCTTCTGCAGTGTTTATAGTAATTAAAAAAAATATATTCCATGCCAGCCTGATTTTGATGCTTTTCCTCTTTACCATGGCAGGTATGTATATATCACTCAAGGCCGAACTGGTAGGCACACTTCAGGTTCTTGCCTATGTAGGCGGTGTGACAACCTTTATTCTTTTTGTAGTTATGCTTACAAACAGGCTGACAGATAATTCTGTAGAAACGTTTAATAAGCAGAGATTACTTGCTCTGGGAACAATTATTTTTGTATTCCTGTCCTTTTTAATTCCTGTCTGTCTGAGTCTCCCGTTCAATCAACCCCCTGTTAACTTCAATGAAGAACTTAAAGATATAGGACGGCTCCTGTTAAGTGATTATATACTCTCTTTCGAGTTAATTTCCATAATACTAACAGTAAGTATGATAGGAGCAATAATCCTGGTAAAAAAGGAGGAGACCAATTAAATGCCTGTTATCTATTATGTGATACTCAGTGCAATTCTTTTCTCTATAGGTCTGTACGGAGTACTCACAAGAAGAAATGCCATATCTATACTCCTCTGTATTGAAATCATGCTGAATTCTGCAAATCTGAATGTTATAGCATTTTCAAGATACTGGCCCGACCCTGCAAGGGGAACAGTATTTGTTCTGTTTATTATAGGTCTTGCAGCAGCAGAAGCTGCAGTAGGTCTTGCAATTATAATTTCCTATTACAGAAAAGCAGAAGCAATTGATCTTGATAAT
>JAKPQU010000304.1 GCA_029555925.1 Bacillota bacterium | reverse complement strand
GATCAGTCAGAAAATAACTACATCATAGTTACAGTTTATATCGTGACGCGTAACGCGTGACGGGAGGATACTAATTGTTCTGACAATTTACCGGAGTTGTTTTTCTTACAATCCTAAAGCAGGGAGGTTAAGTAGAAAAATTTTCCTTCTACTGAGAAAAAACGTGAAAAACATAAAATTTAAGACAGGTCTTATATTACTTATATTAAATTTCCCTATTGGTTACGGCGGACTTGCTGTTACCGGTGCTATTGCAGCAAGTACAGAAAAACCTTTCTGGCTTTTAGTAGGCCTTGGATGTTACATATTGTCCTGGATTATGCTCGGAGCCGGTATTTTTCTTGCAGGAACAGAAGGCATAAAAACAGCAAAAAATATATGGCTGAAATTTTTTAAGAAATCGAAAAATGGTGAGTCGTGACTCGTGAAGGGTGAAGAGTGAAAAGTGAATAGGCGAACCTCTGTGTTCGCCCGGTACCGGTAAAAACACGCATCATGCAAATATCTGTGATGTGTCACCATTCTCTTCACTCTTCACCCTTCACGATAATAATTTTTTATAAAATTTTCAACAGAATCTTCCCAGGAAGGTATTATCACATCAAGCTTTCCTGAAATTTTTTCATTGCTCATAGCAGAAAAAGCAGGTCTTCTGGCCGGTAATTTGAAAGATTCCCTTGATACCGGATATATGAATTTATCAATCTTTAAGCTTTTCATTATAAATCTTGCCCACTCATATCGTGAAGCATAACCGGAATTTGTCAGGTGATATGTTCCCGTAAGGTTATGACTCAGGGCTTTCAGTGTAACAGATACAATCATGTCCGTATAAGTCGGCACAGATACTTCATCACAGGCAATATTTAAACTTTTACTCTGTTCTGACCATTTGAGAAGTTTGTGAATAAAATTCTGTTCCCCTTCTCCAAAAACCCAGCTGAGCCTCAGAATTAAATATTTCTCAATTTCCTCTTTTAACAGGCATTCACCGAGATATTTACTTTTCCCGTATTCATTCAGAGGTCTTACAGGATCATCTTCAAAGTAGAGACCATCGGTTTTCTGTCCGTCAAAAATATAATCACTGCCGTAATGAACCAGAAAAGAATTATATTTTTTTGAAGCAAAAGCCAGATTTTTTACGGCCAGACTGTTCACCCTGTAAGCCAGAGGAAAATGTTCTTCTGCAAGATCTACATAATTATAGGCAGCACAGTTTATCACAACAGATGGCTTTAACTGTTCGAAAACTGATAAAACATCACTTAAATTTCCTATATCCAGTTCATCTACATCAAAAGCGGATGTATCTCTTCCCTGCCTGTTCAGTTCTTTAACAAATGCTTTTCCAAGCTGGCCTTTTTTTCCGAGAATTAAATACTTCATAATTTTATATAAACCTTATCCCATAAAGAATTCAGATAGGAAATCTTCTTTTCTACCCATCTTATATTATCTACGTACCATTTCACAGTTTTCTCCATTCCTTCTTCAAATTTAACTGTTGCTTCCCATGAGAGCTCCGATTTAATCTTATCTGCATTTAAAGAATATCTGAAATCATGACCGGGCCTGTCTTTTACAAATTCTATCAAATCTTCAGATTTCCCGAGTATATGAAGTATAGATTTTACTGTGTCGATATTTTTTCTTTCCTGGGAACTCCCGATATTATAAATCTCTCCTTCTTTACCTGCCTCGATTATCTTCAATACTGCGCCGGCACAGTCAGATACATAAAGCCATTCTCTTACATTTTCTCCTTTTCCGTAAACAGGAACCGGCTTATTATTTAAAGCTTTAAGTATGACAACAGGTACGAGTTTTTCAGGATACTGCCACGGGCCGTAATTATTCGAAGGCCTGACTGTAATCACAGGTAATCCATAGGTTCTGTAATAAGCTCTGCCCAGCATATCGGCAGAAGTTTTGCTTACTGAATAAGGAGAATTAGGACTGAGAGGCGAGTGCTCAAAAAACTGCCCTTCTTCTCCTAAATCGCCATAGACTTCATCTGTTGAAATATTTATAAACTTTTTTATATTATAAGCCCGGCATACATCGAGTAAAACCTGGGTACCTTTTACATTCGCTTCTATAAAAGGAGAGGCGTCTACAATACTCCTGTCTACATGACTTTCCGCTGCCCAGTGGACAACTACATCCGGTTTTTCTTCAGAAAAGATATAAGTTACAAATTCTCTGTTATTTATATCTGCTTCATAGAAGGTAATATTTTTTTCTACTTCCTCAAGTCTTTTTAAATCTGCCGCATAGGTAAGTTTATCCACAAGGACAATATTTTGCCCGAGTCTGACACACTGTCTTATGAATTCACTTCCTATGAATCCGGCTCCTCCGGTAACGAGTATTTTCATAATTATTTATCTCCTTAATTATTTGTGACGCGTGATGCGTGATGCGTGTTTTCACCGGTACCGGGCGAACACAGTGGTTCGCCCCTAACCTTCACCCTTCACTACTTTTCACTGGTCACTGCTCACCACTCACTGTTCACCGATAAAACTCCAGTATCTTATCCACTACATAATCTTTTTGTTCTTTTGTAAGTTCCGTATAAACAGGCAATGCAATGGTTTCTTCTGCTATCTTCTCAGAAACAGGCAGATCGCCCTTTTTATAACCCAGGTAGCTGAAACATTCCTGAAGGTGAAGAGGGACAGGATAATAAATTTCACATCCCACGCCGTTAGTCTGAAGATATTTAAGGAGTTCATCCCTGTTCCTGACTCTTATAACATACTGATTATATATGGAATAATTATAATCTTCCACATATGGTGTTATAATGTCTGTTCCGGCAAATCTTTCACTATAATATTTTGCGTTTCTCCTTCTGCCGGAAGACCAGCTATCGAGATATTTCAGTTTCACGAGTAATATGGCAGCCTGAAGTGTATCAAGCCGGAAATTTCCACCCACTATTTTATGATAATATTTCGGTTTTGCACCATGATTTCTTAATATCTCCAGCATATCTGCCAATTTTTTATCCTGAGTGACAACCATGCCTCCGTCACCGCATGCCCCGAGATTTTTAGAGGGGAAGAAAGAAAAACATCCGAAATCACCCATACTTCCTGCTTTATAAGATACTTTATCCTTTTGATAAATAGCTCCTATAGACTGGGCTGCATCTTCTATAACCTTCAGGCCATGGTTTCTGGCTATCTTCATAAGAGGTTCCATGTTACACATCTGTCCGAAAAGATGGACAGGTATAATAGCTTTAGTTTTACCTGTTATCTTTTTTTCAATCTGTTCTACATCTATATTGTAGGTTTTTTCATCTATATCAACAAATACAGGAATAGCACCGACTCTGTGAATACAACCGGCAGTGGCAAAAAAACTGTAAGTTGTAGTTATAACCTCATCACCCGTTTTAATTCCTGCCGCCATGAGTGCCGCAAGAAGAGCATCTGTTCCGGATGATACAGATACGGCATATTTAGTCTTACAATAATCTGCGATCTTTTCTTCCAGTTCTTTAACTTCAGGACCTATGATAAATCTTTGATGTTCAAAAACTCTTTCTATAGCCTCCGTAACCTCATCTTTTATTGAAATATACTGTGCTTTTAAATCCAGAAGTGGCACATTCATAAATACAGCTCCTTTTTTTTGTAAGCGTTCATAGCTGAACGCTGAACGCTTACATTTTTTATAGCATAAATTATTCTACAGAACTGACATCATTCCTTTTCATAGATAAACCTGCTCCAAATGCAAGAATAATAAAAAAGTAAATCCCGCTCTTAACATCTCCCATAACAAAATCTATCTGATTGAATATTAAAAATCCTGTAAGTCCTGCTATTATACCGTATAAAATTTCTTTATATTCCATATCCTCTGTTATTGACATACGTATCTGCATAAATATGCTCAGAATAAACCATAAAAAAGCTATCAATCCCGGCAGGCCCATTTCTACAGCCATATTAAGAAAAAGATTATGGGCATGCCAGGGACGGGAAACCTCCTCGGGCAAAGTCTCTTCTCCGGGCAACATATAAAGAGGATATACATAATGAAAATTACCTATTCCAATCCCTGTAAGAGGATGTTCCTTTAACATCTTCAGAGATTTAACAAAAATAAATTGTCTGCTTTTATCTGAATAGTTATGAAACACATAAGATTTCAACGTTTCTTTATGTATGCATAACAGTAGAGATAGACTTATTAGAATAAAAACAATTAAAGGTATAAGGATAAATCTTTTCTTCTGTCCGAGTAAATAAATTATAACGACTGCAGCGACTGCAAATCCGATCCAGCCTGCTCTCGAATAGGTAGAAATCAGACAAAAAATCCCCATTGCAAACAGCATGAACAGGATGATTTTATAAAAAAGATTAAGTTTTTTTAAAAATATAGCAGAAAAAATCAGAGGTAATACAAGAACTATAGAGGCGGAAAAACTGTTTGGAAAAATAAAGAAAGAATTCAGCCTACCCCTGTGTTCAACAGTTCCATTCGGAAGAGTTACATCCATCCAGGTGCTGTATTTATTGAAAATAAATTGTAATAAACCTGCAATAATTATAATGGAAAAGGATATAATCACAAGGGAAATTATTATTTTGCAATGTTCAGGTTTAAATCTCATATAAATTACAATCAGATAGAACATAATAATAGCTATTACAGCACAGAGCAGGGCAATCAGTGAAGCATTCCTGTTAAGAGCAACGGATATGGAAATCAGTCCTGTCAGAATGAGTATTATAACAGGAAATCCAAAGGGAGTTCTCACGCAATTTTTAAAAGATCCCCTGAAAAGTATTATAAAGCTGATTAAAGATAACAGAAGACCCAGGGCAGTAAGATGATCGGCAGAAGGAGTAAAAAGAAACATCATAAAGATACCGGTACCGAACATTTTTACCCAGAAATTTGCAAAAAACACTTCTTACCTCTTTTCATACCAGACCGGATAAGGAGTGAAAAGTGAGTGGTGAAAAGTGAATAGAATAGGATATTACTCACTATTCACTTTTCACTATTCACTTTTCACTCTAATTCGAAATACACTATAATTTAACCTAAAAGCAATAAAAAGAGTCTTAAAAATAACCATATGAGTCCTGAATTTAACTCCATAGTTATATTCACGCCCTGTCTTATCAGGTTATAGTGTATTTCATAACTTATTAGAATTTAAGTCGTCGTGACGCGTAACGCGTGACGCGTGACGGGTTTAATCCCTGCGCATCAC
>JAKPQU010000247.1 GCA_029555925.1 Bacillota bacterium | reverse complement strand
AGTACCGCTACAGGTAAATTAGTAACCATTTATCAGCTTCTGCCTGACAGGCTCTTACGAAGAAAAATAATTTGCCTTATTTAATTTGTTTTACAGACAATAAATTAACCCCTGGTTAATTTCTAATACTATAGAAAAAACGAATTTTTCTTCTCCAGAGCCTGCCAGTCAGAAGCTTTTTATGGACACCCTTTTACCTGTTACGGTACTAACTATCAATAGAGACCGTAATTCATTATATCATAAAGATTATATTATTTATCAGTGATTTTAATTACAGGTCTGATAGATTAGATAAATATTTGACTAATCTCCTGTTTTCGATTAAGATATTTCTATAATTATATTTAGTTTCATAACAATACATAATTAAGGAGTGAAAAGTGAGAAGTGAAAAGTGAATAGAATAAGACATTAATTACTTTTCACTATTCACCTTTCATTATTCACTTCAATTAAATTCTATACTTAATTTTGAAGACAATTGCATCATGAAAATACCAGGGAAAATTTTATCATTGTTTGTATTTTGACTGAATTTTTTATGCAATTATCTATGCATAAAAGTATAATAAGTTATGAAATACACCATAAATTGATATGGTGTTACGCATTACGCATTACGCATTACGCGTCACGCGTCATACTCCTGAGGCAGGTAATACAATGATTGATTTGATGCCGGGGACTTTATTGAACAACACCTATACGGTAATAAAACTGCTTGGTAAAGGCGGAATGGGAACTGTTTATCTTGTAGAAGAAGCCGGATGCCCTCAGAACAGATATGCTATCAAGGAACTTATTGCCAACCTGAATGATCCGGAACAGGAACAGATAGCTTTTCAGACTTTTCAGACGGAAATAGCATTTTTAGGACAGTTAAATCATCCCCAGTTGCCGAAATTTTACGGAACTTTTACTCACTGGAATAGAAACTATCTTGTTATGGAATTTGTTGAAGGAGAAAGTCTTGAAAGTATAATACAGAAGAAAAAAGGTCCTCTTGCTGTTGATGATGTTATTTACTGGGGGATAGAAATAGCAAAAGCTCTGGATTATCTGCATACTCAGAGTTCAGGGCCTATAGTTTATCGTGATTTGAAACCGGCCAATATAATAATCAGTCCTTCCGGTTCTGTCAGGATTGTAGATTTTGGAATTGCCAGAAGATATGATCCTTCTAAAATTACAGACACTCTCAGATTTGGAACGCCTGGCTATGCCGCTCCCGAACAGTTTAAGGCCTCCAGACTGGGACAATCAACACCTAAAGCTGACATATATGCTCTGGGGGTCATACTCTTTCAATTACTTACAGGATATGACCCCACTATTACTCCTTTCCATTTCCCCCCTGCCAGGCACCTTAATCCGCAGATAACACCGGAACTTGAAAAAATAATAAACAGAGCACTTCAGAAAAAAGCTGATGACAGATATGAACATATGGCAGCTTTCAGAGATACTCTGTCTATGTACAGCAGAAGCGTCTACAATCAGTCTGTGTCTCCTGCTGCTGCCGCAGGGCATTACGGACAATCTTTCTCTCCTCCTTCTGTAAGAGAAGAGAGAAGTGACTATATGAGTAAAAGAGAAAGGGATATAAGTGCTCTCATAAGGCAGGATGTCCCGCCTCTTAAATTATCAACAAAGGCTGTCACTGCTGTTGTTATGTCTATTTTTACTTTTTGTGCTATCTCCGGACTTACCTTTCTGTCTACTATATCTGCCTTCGGTCATTTGTTTGTCGAACATATTCCTATTATTATCTCTGTAGGATTAATACCGGCACTGATAATTTTACTGGTAGTTCTCTGTTCCGATTTTAGATTTTATTAGGGGTGAAAAAAATATGACGTGTCAAAAATGCGGATTTCAAAACAGCGATTCTCTTAAGTTCTGTATTGAATGTGGAAGTCCACTCACATATGGCGGCTCAGATTTTTATGATACAGACGAGAAATCAGGTTATCCCGAGGGTGCAGGTTATCCCGAACAGGCAGGTTATCCCGAACAGGCAGGTTATCCCGAAAGAAGTGCTTCCATGGGTGGGACGTCTCAGTATGGTATTGTCTGCAATACATATCTTCCTTCGGGGAATGATCCGAAACTTCTGAATATGGCAAGGGAAGGATGGAACTGGGGTGCTTTTCTTTTTACCTGGATATGGCTTGTCTGCCATAATATGGTTCCTTTTGGAATAGGTCTTTTACTTGCTTCATTTTTCTTCGGCCCTTTGAGTCTGATTGCTTCTTTTTACCTGGGAGCAAAAGGAAATGAACTGGCATGGACCTATAAACCTTTCAGGAATTTGCAACATTTCGAAGAGACAGAAAGGGCATGGAATAGATGGGGGCTTGGTCTGTTTCTGGTAAGCCTGGGTGGAGCCTTTCTCGTCTTTATTATGGCTATGCTTGCAGGAGGACATTAATACTCGTGACGCGTAACGCGCAATGTCATTAAGTTAAGGAATATTGTATTTCTGCTTAAAGGATTTGCCTCTT
>JAKPQU010000196.1 GCA_029555925.1 Bacillota bacterium | reverse complement strand
CCCCCTGTGGTCGCCCGGTACCGGTGAAAATACGCATCACCCATTACGAACCACCCGTCACGCGTCACCCGTCACGCGTCACGATTATAAGGAGTTACAATGAATAACACAGATATAACAAATAATTTAATACACCTTGGCGGAAACAATCCTTTTCTTATTGACGATATCGATTATATCTGGATAGTTAAAGAGCATAAGGTGAATATTTACGGAGTTTATCTCAGGGACAGAGTTATTACAGGCCCCAGAAATCATATATGCACCATAGAAAAAGGAGGAGCTTTCTTTGGCTTCAAACCTTTTGATACCTTCGGTTTCCTTGCTGCAGGCGAAACAGGAACAGAGGTTATAAAGATTAAAATAGATGAATTAAAAGAAGATCTGTCCTCTTATATTGATAAATGGATACTGGATTTCACCGGCACTCTTCCTCAAAGAGTAAAAAGATTTAAAGTAATTAATCCTGATGCAGAACTTGAGATAAAAACCGGTGAAGCTATGTTAAGTTCTTCTTCGGTTCTCTGGATAAAAAATCTGAAAGGTTCTTTTTCTTTTATGGGGAGAGATGACCTGTCACCTTTTAAACAGGATACCATGTTCCCTGTTACTCCTTCTCTCTGGTGGAAAGCAGAAGAGGATTCTGAAGTCAAATCCTTCAATACGGAAATATATCTCATGTCTGATCCCAGAAGAATTCATCTGGAACAATTTCATGATTTCGTCCTGGATTTTATAAAGATAAAACTGGTAGAAGAATATATAGATGAAAAAGAACATCTTGAAAAAAAAGAATTAACAGAACTTTCTGCACTCAGTGATGCAGTATCGGGACTCGCATCTACTATGGAAGAAAGACCTCTTCATTATCAGACGGGGCGGAAAGATACACTTTTTGTCGCCTGTCAGATAACAGGTAAACAAACCGGTATTTCATTTAGAGAACCTCTTTTTGAATATGATAAAGAGCTTATAGATCCTGTTACTGCAATAGCAAGAGCTTCAAAGGTAAGACACAGAAAACTTACTCTTGAGAAAAACTGGTGGAAAAAAGATAATGGTCCTCTTCTTGGCTTTTCATCGGAAGATGACAGACCTCTGGCTTTATTGCCTTTATACTCAGGCGGTTATGAAATGATTGACCCTGAAGATAACAGAAAATGTCGCATTACAGAAACTATTGCATCTAAAATTCATCATCACGCTTATATGTTTTACCCTTCTTTACCTTTGAAGGCCATTACTCTGGTAGATATTATGAGCTTCGGGCTGAAATACTGTAAATCCGATATGTTAAACTTTTTATTTATATCTGTTATTGTAGGATTCCTTGGTATGATTACTCCTGTAGCAACAGGTGTTATCTTTAATTATATTATTCCTTCAGGTGAAGACAGTCATATTATGGAACTTTCTATCGCTCTTTTCATCAGTGCCGTCGCTGTAGCAGTATTTCAGATATTACAGAGTGTTTCTCTTATAAGAATACAGGGCAGAATGAACTGGACCATACAATCAGCCATATGGGACAGAATCATCCTTCTGCCATGTTCATTTTTCAGAAAATATTCATCAGGAGACCTTGCGTCAAGGTCCCTGGGTTTTGACAGCATATGCAGAGAATTCTTTACAGGCCTTACTCTTCCGTCACTTCTTTCATTCATATATGCATTGTTCAACTTTTTTCTTTTATTCTATTACAGCACCTCCCTTGCAATAGTTGCTGTTATCTTTGCTTTTATAACTGTTCTTGTCATAATGTTTACCACTTATTTTCAACTGTCCTTTTATAGAAATTTACTCACCCTTCAGGGACAGATTTCCAGTTTTGTATTTCAGCTTATAAGCGGTATAACAAAACTCAGGGTTGCAGGCGCCGAAAGCAGAGCCTTTACTCAGTGGGCAGAGAAATTCGGACTTCAAAAGAGATTTTCTTTTAAAATTCAGAATATTAAGAATTTTTATGAAGTCTTTAACTCCGTTATACTCCTTATTTCGTCAATCGTAATTTTTCTTGTCATATCATCAGATATTTATACCGGTCATGGAGTTATATCAGGTGGAAATTTCCTTGCCTTTAATACTGCTTTTACATCATTTATGGTATCTGTCATGCAACTGGGCATGACCATAGCCCTTCTTACCAATATAGCTCCTGTCATAGAAAGAATGAAACCAATATTTGAAACTATTCCGGAAGTTGATGATGGTAAAAACGAACCGGGAGAAATAAGCGGTGAGATAGAAGTTAACCACCTTTCATTCAGATATAAAAAAAACAGTGATTTAATCCTGAAAGATCTGACTTTTTCTGTAAAGCCAGGCGAATTTGTTGCTTTTGTAGGGCCTTCAGGAGCCGGTAAATCAACAATTATGAGACTTCTTCTGGGATTTGAGACACCGGAACAGGGGGGGATTTATTATGATGGCAAAGAACTTAAAGAACTGGATCTTACTTCTGTGAGAAATCAGATAGGTGTTGTACTTCAGAACAGTTCCCTTATGGCAGGAGAAATTTATTATAATATTATCGGTTCTTCTCTCCTTACTATAAAAGATGCATGGGAAGCGGCAAAGATAGCAGGCCTTGAAGAAGATATAAAAGCCATGCCTATGGGCATGTATACCTATGTAAGTGAAGGAGGGGAAACATTTTCCGGAGGGCAGAAACAGAGAATGCTTATAGCGAGGGCAGTAGCCAGAAGACCGAAAATACTTATTTTTGATGAAGCTACAAGTGCTCTCGATAACAAAACACAGGCAACCGTAACGGAAAATCTTGACAGACTGGATATAACAAGGATTGTAGTGGCCCATAGAATAAGCACAGTATTAAAAGCAAACAGGATTTACGTGATGGACAGAGGAAAAATTGTACAGTCTGGCACTTACGAAGAATTGATGCAGGTAGAAGGACCTTTTAAAGAGCTGGCGGAAAGGCAGCTTTTATAACAGTGTTCTCCATATGTGGTATGGCTGGCAAATTGTCTCTTTTATGCTTATCCCTCCCTTTCTGTCGATTTAGGAGGTTATTTTTATGTCAGATATGCAAAATAATGGATGCCCTACCTGTCCGCCACTCTGCAGGTAATAGATTTTATCTATAAAACAGCAGAAGCATACATGGAAGTCTTTCTTCCCAGACTACTTCTGTTTTATAGATTGCTTGGAATATATGATATAAATTCACCCTCTATTAGAGAAAAATGACGCAAGGTTGCCTGCCATATTACCTATAGTTTGACACATACCATTGCCTGCACCGGCAAGAAAATCTGTGCCTGTAGCAAGGGCATTGGAGAGATTACCTGTTATTTCACTGAAATTATCAATGCCGAAGATATTGCCAATCTGGTTCTGAACCATTGGGAGGTCGTCAAGATCTATTGTGATCTTGACAGAGCCATAGCCACTACCATAATTGAGTCCCAGTTCCGCTTTGATATCTTCCGGTGACATAGAAAGTCCCATCGTTCTTTGTGAATATTCCCCAAAGCCGACACTTACTCCTCCTTTGAATTCAATACCGCTTCCGTTCAGTGTACTTATAAGACCTGATGCCTCCAGGTATGCTGCTGTTGAAGCATTAGCTATATCACTGAAATAAAATGATAAACTGTCTTCAGTCATTGTAATACTTTTATGTCTGTCAATGGTTATACCGCTGGCAATACCGCCTTCACCATTTAACACAGTTGTTATTCCTGTATTCTGATCTGTTATTTCATATGTAACGCCTGCACCTGATGAAGATTCTACTCCTGCTTTAATACCATCAGCATCGCTCTGAACCCCTCCGAAATTGTCCGTTCCTACATAGGCATTTACCTGAGTTGAGCCGTCTTCAGATATATGAACAGGCCTGTTTGCTTCTGCATTTATGGCTACATAAGTATCGCCCATATCTACGTTGCTTTCTCCTGTTGTGGCGTAATATTTTCCATCCTGACTTATATCTGTTTTATCCTGTGTATTTGTTGACGGTATAGATTTATTCGGACTTTCTTGTTGCGTAACTCCCTGTTTGGTGGAAGTATTATCCCGTGTGGGCGGCGACGACTTTGATGGTGATGAACTTGAACTTATAGTATTTCCCATATTTAATCACCTCCCTTTAAACTTATTATAGTGTATGTTATAACTTATTAAAATTTAAGGAATGGCAGTTAAATAAATGTCTCAAATATATTAATCGTGACGCGTAACGCGTAACGCGTGACGCGAGGAAAGAGACAATTAATAAATTTTCATTCCTAAGTACCGCTACAGGTAAATTAGTAACCATTTATCAGCT
>JAKPQU010000194.1 GCA_029555925.1 Bacillota bacterium | reverse complement strand
AGCTGATAAATGGTTACTAATTTACCTGTAGCGGTACTTATGCTCAGGTCAATAAATTAAAGGAGATTTTATATTATGAAAACAGAAGCCATACTTGTTAGACATGGAGAAACAGAAGCGAACAGATTGAATGCTTTCCGTGGCCGCCTCGATGTGCCGCTGAATGAAAACGGCAGAAAACAGGCAGAAGCAATTGCAAAAGCTCTGGAACAGAGAAAAGTAAAGGCAATTTACTCGTCCCCTCTCAGTCGTGCCCTGGATACTGCAAAAACTATAGGAGAAACGAAAGGTCTCACTGTAAATATTGTAGAAGGTTTTAATAATATAAACCTGGGAGAATGGGAAGGAAGACCGAAGGATGAAGTTAAAGAAAAATATCCTGATTTCTGGAATCAATGGGTTAATGATACGGAACATATGAAGTTCCCGGGAGGAGAAACCCTGGAGGATGTAAAAGCTCGTGCTTTCAAGTCTCTGAAAACACTGATAGAAGTAAATAAAGGTGAAACATTTATTGCCGTATCACACAGATGTATTATTAAAGTGCTCATTGCAGCCGTTCTTGATATGCGTGACAAATATTTCTGGAAATTTTACCTGGACAATGCTTCTTACAGCACAGTAGAATATGATGACAATAAAGGTTTTATTCTTACATGTTTAAATGAAGCATGTCATATAGGTAAAAAGGTATATGAAGAATTTTAACGTACTGAGGAGAGAATAAATAATACATATATGCTCTCGTGACGCGTGACGCGTGGTGACGCGTGACGCGTCACGCATTACGCATTACGCGTCATTTCAATATTAAAATCTTCAAGTAAATCACATATTATGCCATAGTTTTCAACAGTAGAAATCTTGAGCTTATTAAATAAAGCTGCCGGAGCAATAGAAGGATCTGCATTTCTGTAACTTGAAAATTTAACTAAATATTTCATTGTTTCTTCCGTTACTTCATCATCTGCGGCTACAGTCAGTCTATAAAGATCCCTTAAATTCTTGATAAAATAAAAATAAGTTTTCAATCTCTCTATCTTCCCTCTGGATGAAGGAATTTTTTCAGAAAGGATATTAAATAAATTTTCACCTATATGTTCTCTTATGTGGAACCTTGCCTTGGATATAAGAAGAATACTTTCTACATCTCTGAGACCTCCACGGCATTCTTTAAGATTAATAGATTCTTTTGAAAGGGCTGCCTCCGCAATATGCCTTGATTTCATATCACCTATCATATGAGCTATATATTTTTCCGAGTGGTCAAAAATAAATGGTTTAATTATCCTGTCTTCACATTCTTTTTCAATTTTTCTGCTTCCTATAAGCAACCGTGAACCAAGGAGCTGGGATTTATCTATAAAATTTTCTTCTCTGTCTGAGAGAAAAAAATCTTCAAGCTCTGACAGCATAGTTATATAATGGCCGAAATGCTCTATAAACCTGTAATGTGTAAGCATACCTCTCTTTATAATTTCAGAATTCATCCTGGTCATTATCCTGGTGAGAACTCTTCTCAGTTCTTCATCATTTGAATCAATCAGTACTATTACATCAAAGTCATCCACATATGCCTGTTCCCTTGCATGTCCTCCTGCTTCATATATACCGAAGAGATCATCTGTAATAATCTTATGACCTTCCTGTTTTTCCACTTCTTCTTTACATATAAGAAAAAGATTTGTCAGATAATTATCGGAAAACTCTGTGAATTCCACATTTACCTGTTCAGTAGAAGCTCCGCTCAATGTAAGAAGAGCAACACGGACAAATTCATATGTATAATATTCTCCCAGTTTTATTTTTCTTTCTTTAATATGTTCTAAATCTTCAAGTTCTCCGAATATGCCTATATTTATTTCTTTAAGTTTCTCAGGGGAATTTAGGAAATTTACATAATCGGGATATTTCCGAAATATACTGTAAAAAAAACCTTTAAAATAAGTGCTTGTAGAATAATGGAGAAAACACAGGTGTTTAAATCTGGCAAGTTTTTCACTGAGTTCATCTACTGTTTCTTCATCTACTATTTTTTCAAACCTTTTTATCTCTTCTACATGAAGTGCCATAAGGTAATCGTTTATTAAAGGAGTTCCGTCTTCAAAAAGCTCCAGTATTCTGCTTGTAACATCATTAAACGTGGGAAGCTCTTCAAGAAAAACCATGTTAAATTGATGAAAAAGCTTTTCACCGCCAAATTTTTTGCCATGTTTAAAAAGTGCTCTGAATAATACAAAAAGGGGATAAAAAGAATATCTTCCCAGTAAAATATAACTTTTTATGATGACTTTTCTTCGTGCCGGTGATAATAAAGAAAAGTCTCTGATAAATCTGTCCAATACCTTCCCGTCCGGTCTGAGTATAGCTTCAAGAACATCATCCCAGAAAGTATTACCTTTAAAAAATCTGCCTCTCTTTATATACTCTACGGCAATATTCAATCTTTTCTTTTTTACTTTCTCTTTTACAGGGGCTAGAGCAAATTTTTCTATAGTATTACTCACATGAGTGCGAAATTTACCTACCATAGGAGTATCTTTAATAACACTCTCCGGATGTACATCATCATCCGGCAAATCGTGAAGCAATTCTGAAAAAATAGTTATAGAACGTAAATGAGCAGTAAGTCTGTCAAAAAGTATTTCTGCTATTTCATGTGCCTTTTTAACCTGTTCATGATAATCATAAACCACATAATGCCATGGCCTTATGGAACCGCTCATTTCATATCCAAGAAAGCCGGCTATTCTGTCTATATCGTCAAATATATAGGCTTCATCAAGCGTTATATCTTCTTCCTGTACGACAAACAATTGATAGATATATCTGAATATCTCAACAGAACTCAGAGCTTCGGCAAGCTGAATATAAAGTTCTCTGTCTTCACTTTCCAGCAACACAAGTTTCTCAACTATATCCCATGCATTGACTTCTTCCAGGCTCCATATGGATTTAGCTACATAAACAAATCCTTTAAGCATTCTTATACTGTCAAGCTTTGGATTCAAATAATCTTTTTTTGGTTTTCTCAATAACAGAGAATGTAATTCACCGAGAATACCTCTTATATATGCTTCATGATATTTATTATTGCCGTAAGGATTATAAAAGTATTTACATATTATTTCTCTCTTAAAATCATTGAACAGTTCATCACTGCCGAATATCTTTGCTGCCCCGAGTACTTCGGTAATGAATACAAAATCATGGGTATTGTTAGAAAGATAATCCCAGAACTCCTGAACTGTAGAATAATATCTATCCATACCCATCATTTCTGCAAGATGGAAATGGAGCCTTGTAGAATGAACAAGCATCTGTTTATTCAATTTACTTATGGCAAGGCCAAAGCTCTTGCTTAATTCTGCCTCTCTTGTTAAAATCCCGATATCTATATCATCCTGATCTGCTCTTGCACCGACACTGCATATGGTAAATTCAGGCATCTTTTCTCCATCCATAAACAAATACAGCAGTTTGTTCATATAATTCCCCGTAAGAGCTCTGAATTTTTTACCTGCTTTTCTCATAAACGCAGCATAGATGGTCAATCTCTTGCTGTCTTTTGATGTTACAAGTTCCATGTTGAGAGCATCAAGGGCTTTTAAATTCATATTAAGAAACTGTACAGCATAATAACAGCCAAGAAAATTGAGTTTCTCTTCCACAGTTCTTCCTACTGATATGATGGTATCCATTTCATCGGAAAAATCCCTGAGGTTCCACAGATGAACCTTATCCAGACTGTCATTTCTCTCAAGGGCTTCCATGAGTTCATCTTTATATTTCAACATGTTATAGATATATTTATGATTGTGTTTACCGAGTTTTTTAGCTCCTTCTACAAGCTTCAAAAAAGGGTCCTGCACTGTGATTCTCCTTTTATTATCGTGACGCGTGACGCGAGGATTTTATATATACTGGTTCTAAAAGGTGTGACTAAATTCTCTGATTTATAATATATCCCTTCATGAAAAATTATATATAAAATAAAAGATTCAGCAATAACTGAATCTTTTATTTTCCGATGAAGAGAATTTTTCTCAAATAAAATTAATTTTTCTTATTCAAAAACAGTCTTAAGGTACAGTCTTTTGTACTGTTTGAATTATTTATTAAAGGATAAAAATAATAGGTTCCGGCAGGCAGGGTTTTTCCTGCAGCTTTTGTATAATTTTTTTCCTGAAAAACCGTTTTATATTTATCATTGAACACTTTTATTCCTATCTCTCCCGAACTGTCACCCCGAAAAATAATACTTGAAATAACTATGGCGGAAATAACTACAGGTTTATTAAATGTATATCCCTGACATATATATTCCCATCCGCTCTTTCCCTGTCGTTGATTTCCATAGGCAACATAATCACTTGCAGGGAATTCGTCACAGTTACTGTAAATTATATCATTTATATAACAGGCACCTTTACTGTCAACATAGGGAGTTCCTGGAGAAGAACTGTAATTTGTATTTTTTTCTTTGATTGTAACACTGCCGCTGTTATCTACATAATATTTTCTATCGGGATTTGTATAAATAACAGTCCCGCTGTTATTTACATGATATTGATTATTTGGATTTGTATATATAACATTTCCTTTATTATCTACATAATAATTTTGCTGATTTCCGTCTGTGCCTGTAACATTCCCCTTGTTATCCACATAATACTGGCCGTTATTCGTTTTTATGTTCCCGTTGGCATCAACATAGGTATTGCTACCGTTTTTATTATCGACTATAACCTGGCCGTTTTTATCTACATAAGTTGAACCTTCAGAACCATTGACTATAACCTGGCCGTTTTTATCTATATATGTAGATCCGCTCTGGCCGCTGGCGTTTATATTACCGCTGGAATCTATTGTGGTAGTGCCAGAATCGCCTTTAATTACAATATTGCCATTATCAATATTAATGTAATCTCCCAGTGCTATTTGAGTAACTCCTGCTGTTACAAGAAACAGAATAAATAGAATACTGATAAATCTGTTTTTCATAAATATCTCTCCTTTATTATAATTTAATTTTTATTATTATATACAAAATATGCTAATTTAACAAGGTATAATTTTTCATTTGCTATTCCGGGCACGAGAAGGATATTATTCAATATAAATCGAATGTTTTAGAGATAAATTTGATTAAAGTGAAGAGTGAGTCGTGAGTCGTGAGTCGCAGGGGCGAAACCACGCGTAACGCGTCACGCGTTACGCGTTACGAGAGCAATTTGTTATTTATGCTCACCACAGTAATTTAAAGAAGTTATTTTTTTACGATTCCTGACTGGATTAATAAACAGGTTTATGAAACTGATTAAACTTACTTCGGAACAGCAGAATATAATCAACAATCCAGTGAGCAGCAAGATTTTCCTTGAAGGTCCTGCCGGCTCGGGGAAAACCACTGTTGCAGTTAATCGTATCATCCGTTTACTCTCGGAAGGAATAAGAGGAGATTCCATTTTAATAGTTGTACCTCAGAATACTCTGGCAACACCGTACCGGGTCATAAAAAACCCTGAATTCACAGGAGGAGCAGTAGTTGCCATTCAAACAATAAGCGGACTTGCCAGAAAAATGATAGAAACTTACTGGCCCATGATTGCACAGAAAGCAGGTTTTGCCAGGCCTGATAAAGAGCCAACATTTCTTTCTCTTGAAACAGCCCAGTATTACATGGCAAATATAGTAAAACCTCTCATTTACAGAGGCTATTTTCAGACAATAACAATAGAAAGAAACCGTATTTACAGTCAGATTCTGGATAACCTGAACAAGGCTGCCCTTGTAGGTTTTCCTGTCAGTACCATCGGTGAAAGATTAAAATCTTCCCTGGCAGGTGAAAAAAGTTATGAAAGAACCTGTGATGAAGTCCAGACATGTGCCAGTGCATTCAGAGAATTCTGTCTTTCTCACAATTTACTTGACTTTTCTCTGAAGATAGAAATTTTTTTCAATTATATATGGACATGTTCCGCCTGTTACAGACACCTTACGGAAACATTCAGTCATATTATAGTAGATAATATAGAAGAAGATACACCTGTAGCTCATGATATTCTGTCAGAATGGATTTCACTGAGTAAATCGGCTTTAATTATTTATGATACAGACGGCGGATACAGATCGTTTCTTGGTTCCGACCCTGTTAATGCATATAAACTTAAAGAGGTATGTTCGATTCATTCTACTCTGAAGAATTCCTTTATAACGTCTCAAAACCTTCGGGCTTTCGCATGTGACCTGGCACAATCTTTTAATAGACCTGCCATGAAAGAACAGGGAAATATAAAAAAAATACTCTCCTATAAACCTCATAGATACCATATTGAAATGCTTGACTGGGTTTCGGAAGAAGTAGAATTGCTTGTAAAAGAGTATCATACAGAACCGGAAGAAATAGTTATTCTTGCACCTTATCTGACAGATTCCCTTCGTTTTTCTCTTATGAACAGGCTGGAAGAAAGGAATATACCTGTCCGTTCTCATCGCCCGTCAAGGGCTCTAAGGGAGGAACCTGTAACACAGTCTCTCCTTACACTTGCTGCAATCGCCCATCCGGCATGGGGTATTATACCGGGTAATTTCGATGTAGCCTATGGACTGATGCAATCCATAGAAGATCTTGATCTTGTAAGAGCTCACCTTATAGCAGACAATCTATATAAAACGGTAAATAACAGGCCTGTTCTGGCTCCTTTTGATGAGATAAATACAGAACTTCAGGAACGTATTACCTATGTTCTCGGAGATAAATATGAAATGCTGCGTATGTGGATAGAAGATTATATAAAAGGAAATAATGAAGAACTTGACCATTTTTTAAACAGAATCTTCGGTGAAATACTGTCACAGAAAGGTTACGGATTTTACGGCACCTTCGAGCAGGCTGCCATAGCGGCAAATCTTATAGATTCAATAAAAAAATTCCGTAAAACAGTGAACATTGAAGGTAGACCCATGGGACAGGAATATATAGAAATGGTTCAGGAAGGACTTGTGGCGGATCAATATATAAGGAACTGGGAGGTAACAGAAAAAAATTCTGTTCTCCTTGCCCCTGCCCATACATTTTTAATGATGAACAACCCTGTAGACTATCAGTTCTGGCTTAATATCGGAAGCGGAGGATGGTGGGAAAGACTCTATCAGCCCCTTACAAACCCATATGTAATGAGCCGTCAATGGCATACAGGGAAACAATGGACTGATGATGACGAATTTCAGGTAAACCAGGAAGGTCTTTATCGTATTACCAGAGGACTCATATATCGGTGCAGAAGAAAAATATATCTCGGTCTATCTGAACTCGGTGAACAGGGGTATGAGCAGCATGGAGCTTTATTGAGAGCTATTCAGAGAGTTTTTACGGGACCGGGGGGAACAGTGAGTCGTGAGTCGTGAAGGGTGAAAAGTGAAAAGTGAAACTGCCTATTACGCATCACGCGTTACGCGTTACGCGTCACGTATTACGCATTACGCATCATGCATCACGCATTACGATTATAATTTTGGAGTAAAAAAATGTTTAAACCCAGAAAATCTCAGGAAGAAATCTTAAATTACAGAGGAGGCTTTCTTGGGGTATCTGCAGTACCTGGAAGCGGGAAAACCCAGACTCTTTCCTGTCTTGCTGCCAGGCTTATTAAAGAAAAAATAAAGGATGACCAGGAAGTTCTCATAGTAACTCTTGTTAATTCTGCAGTGGAAAATTTTTCCAACAGGGTTAACGGACTTATTCAGGAACTCGGATTGCTGCCACATATAGGCTACAGAGTAAGAACTCTTCATGGCCTGTCCCATGACATTGTAAGAGAAAGACCTTCTCTTGTAGGACTTTCTTCGGATTTTTATATAATAGATGACAGAACGTCAGAACAGATACTTAGAGATACTGCACAGGCATGGGTGAACAGTCACAGTTCTGTCCTTCTGGATTACCTTGCTCCTGATTGTGATGAAGGAAAAGTGAACTGGATAAAAAGAGACCAACTTCCGAATCTTGTAAATGATATAGCAAGAAGCTTCATTAAACAGGCGAAAGATTTTCAGATGACACCTTCTATGGTACGTAACAGACTGGAACATTCGGGGAACAGCTTTACTCTTGTAGAAATGGCTCTTGCCATATATGAAGATTACAACAATGCCCTGTCTTACAGAGGAGCAGTTGATTTCGACGATTTAATCCGCCTTGCGCTGGAAGCACTTAAAGGAGATGAAAAATATCTTAACAGGCTCAGAAACAGATGGCCCTATATACTTGAAGATGAAGCACAGGACAGCAGCCGTCTTCAGGAAGATATTTTAAAACTTCTTGCCGGCCCTTCAGGTAACTGGGTACGTGTGGGAGATCCAAATCAGGCAATATACGAAACCTTTACTACAGCCAATCCGAAATTCCTCAGAGATTTTATTAAAGAAAAAACAGTTACGGCAAAAGAATTGCCGGAGTCAGGCCGTTCTTCAAAAACTATTATAAACCTTGCGAACAGTCTGATAAAATGGACCATAGAAGAACACCCGGTAGAAAAAATAAGAGATTCTCTTACGACTCCCTTTATAAAACCTGCAGAACCGGATGACCCTCAGCCGAATCCACAGGACATGCCGGAGAAAATTAAAATCATAGAGAGAAAATTTACCCCGAAAGAAGAAATTGATTTTGTAGTGTCTTCACTGAAAAAATGGGTCAATGAAAATCCTGAGAAAACAGTGGCTGTTCTGGTACTAAAAAATGATTATGGGAGTAAAATCGTAGACGAATTGAAGAAAAACAAAATAGAGCCGGTGGAGCTATTAAAAAGCACCAAATCTACAAGAGATGCGGCAGGAGCTATAACACATATTATCGCATATCTTGCCAGACCGTCATCTCCCGGACAGCTTGGAAAAATCTATGAAGTATGGAGAAGAAAAGATAAAGATAATGAAGAATTAAAAGAAGAGGTCATGATAATAGCAAAAGAATTAAAAGCCTGCAACTGTGTGGAAGATTTTCTCTGGCCAAGAGTTGACAGAGACTGGCTGAGAGATCTGGATATAAAAGAAGAAGAGAGGCATATATACGATGAACTGGTAAAATTCCGCCATATTGTCAGAAGATGGCAGGGAACAACCATGTTGCCTGTAGAACAGTTAATCATTACTGTAGCACAGGATCTGTTTACAGAGCCTTCCGAACTGGCTCTTGCTCATAAACTTGCTCTTGTCCTGGGTCAGACAAGAAAATATCATCCCTCATGGAGACTTCCGGAATTTGCAAGGGAACTGTCAGTTATTGCAAAAAATGAAAGAAAATTTCTCGGTTTCAGTGACGAAGAAACCGGGTTTGACCCTGAAAAATACAGAGGCAAAGTAGTGGTTGCAACAATGCATAAAGCAAAAGGGCTGGAATGGGACAGAGTTCATCTTATGTCTGTCAATAATTATGACTTTCCCTCCACATTGCCGGGCGATACATTCATATCCGAAAAATGGTTTATCCGTAACAATTTAAATCTTACGGCAGAAACCATATTACAGCTTAAAGCCACAGCAAATCCCGATTTATTCGAATACATAGAAGGAGAAGAAACAATACAATCGAGACTTTCCTGTGCATCGGAAAGATTGAGGCTCCTTTATGTAGGCATTACAAGGGCCAGACAGGAACTTATCATTACATGGAATAACGGCAGAAAGGCTGACAAACAACCTGCTGTTCCCCTGGTTGCTTTAAAGGGACGTAATGCGTGATGCGTTATAATCGTGACGCGTGACGCGTAACGCGCAATGTCATTAAGTTAAGGAATATTGTATTTCTGCTTAAAGGATTTGCCTCTTATTTCCTCTCCCTTGAGGGAGAGGATTAAGGAGAGGGTGTTTTTAAAAAGGCTATGTTTATAGCTTCCAAT
>JAKPQU010000179.1 GCA_029555925.1 Bacillota bacterium | reverse complement strand
AGGGTATCCATAAAAAGCTTCTGACTGGCAGGCTCTGGAGAAGAAAAATTAGTTTTTTCTATAGTATTAGAAATTAACCAGTGGTTAATTTATTGTCTGCAAAACAAATTAAATAAGGCAAATTATTTTTCTTCGTAAGAGTCTGTCAGGCAGAAGCTGATAAATGGTTACTAATTTACCTGTAGCGGTACTCAGTAATGTAATCGATCAGGCTATGGTGATGACAGAAGCTGATTTACAAAGAAATTAAATAATACTTCACCTGGAAGGTGTTTTGACTGGCATTATTAAGAGGGCTCATTCACAGGATGAGCCTTTTTTGTATTTCTTATAAAAACTATTGCCAGAAATATAAATTTGTGATAAATTATACACAGTATGAAATTATACATAGTATAAAAATATACATAGTATAAAAATACATGGGAGGTAAATATGAATTCAAGAAAAGTACCTGGTAAAAGAATGGAGAGAAAGAAAGAAGAAACGAGATGTTCAATTATATCGGTAGCAATGACTTTATTTAAAGAAAAGGGTGTAGACGGTACAACAATGGAAGAAATTGCAGAAAAAGCGGATATTGCAAAAGGAACTCTTTATAATTATTTTCCTGTAAAAGAAGCAATTATTGATGAATATATAAAAAGATCCTTCACGGTAAAAAATGAAGAAAGAATTTTACAGATGAAAAATCTTCCTGATACAAGAGCGCGTCTTCTCATGATCTTTAATGAGCTTATGTCCGGGGTAAAGGGACAAAAAGAAATTTTTGAAAAGTATCTTGTTTACCGTATGAAAATTTTACTTTCTTTCCATCAGGAAGACAGTGAAAAAAGCGGATTTTACCTGATTGCAAATGAAATTATTAAACTCGGCCTGGAAGAAGGTGAAATAAGAAACGATTTACCTCTTTATGTAATGGTGGAATTATTTGAATTTGCCTTTATCGAAATAGTAAAACTGTTTTACAGAGAAGACGATAAATTCGATGTTTCCGCTGATATTGAACCATTTGTAGATCTGTGTATTAACGGAATACGATATAATCCGCAGAGCAACTACTGACCTGAGCATAAGCATGTAATAAACGTTGTTCTCCCGTCATGCGTCACGCGTTACGCGTCACGAAAGCATTATGCTTAACTCAGTAAAATAAAGTTTTAAATGAAAATTATATAAGAGCAGTTTATCTAAATAATTTATTAAGAAAGAAGAATTAATATGCCAAGTTTACGAAGTCGTTTATTTACTTTTTTATTAAGACACAGAAAAAAGAGGCCGCCCTGGGATTTCAATACATCAATACCTGAATTCAGAAAAGACTGTGAAAAAGCCTGTAAATTATTTGGAAAACTTCCGGCGGATATTAAAGTATCGCCTGTTACGGTAGATGGTATCTATGCAGAATGGCTTATTCCACAAGGAGGAACTGGAGATAAAGTCATACTTTATACTATCGGAGGAGGATATGTGAGTGGTTCATGTAATGATCACAGGGCAATAGTTTCAAGGATTGCCAGGGGAAGTGGCATAAGTGTATTTCTTTTTGAACACCGGCTGGCTCCTGAATACCCTTTCCCTGCAGCCCTGGAGGATTCAATAACTGCTTATAAATGGCTCCTTAATCAGGGAGTTTCACCGTTACATATTATAATAGCAGGAGAATCTGCAGGAGGCGGATTATGTCTTGCCACTCTGCTGGGATTGAAAGAACATAATATTCCGCTCCCTGCTGCTGCCGTAGCTATGTCTCCCTGGACAGATTTAAAGCTCACGGGAGAGTCACGGAGAACAAAAGCGAAGGTATGTCTGGCACCGGAGGGTATGGCTGAAGTCTGCTGTAAATATTATGCAGGAGACAATGATACTTCCTTGCCGCTAATATCTCCCCTTTATGGAGATCTTCACGGTCTTCCTCCGTTGCTTATTCAGGTCGGAGGAGATGAAACAATGCTTGATGATTCGACAAGATTTGCGGAAAAAGCAAAAAGAGCCGGTGTGGATGTTACACTGACCGTAGGAGAAGGTATGATGCACTGCTTTCCTCTTCTTCCTCCTTTTATCCCGGAAGCCAGAAAGGCAATGGAAGAGATGTGCAATTTTATAAAAGCACATATATGAACTTATACGAAGTTTATCCGGGTTATACAGGGGAATGTTAATGTCGGCCAAGATTTTGTAGAGGCTGAATTGATTGAGTATTCCCTTGACTATTCTTACCATAAGGATTACAATTTCTAAAGTAAATCGGCAACCGGAAAGAATAACAGAAGGAAATGAAATTATATATGAATAGAATTAATGATGATAACAGCCATCTTATAGAACCGGCAGGTATAATAATTGATTCTGATAAGCATGGTAATTATATCTACCGTGTACATGTTAACGGAATAGGCATGGGGTACAAATTGATTGGAACAGGGGAACCGCTCGTAATGATCCTTGGTCTGGGCGGAACAATGGATTGCTGGCCCCGGGAAGTAATAAAAAGATTATCAGAGAAATATCAACTGATCATACCGGATAACCGTGGTATGGGATATACGACATCAGGGGAAGAACCCTTTACATGTAAACTGTTGGCAAATGATATAATAAGCCTTCTTGATGCTCTTAAAATAAAAAAGACCCATGTCCTTGGTTTCTCTATGGGAAGCATGATTACCCAGCATTTATTACTGGAATATCCGGAGCGATTGAACAAGGTAATTATATACGCCACATTAACAGACATAACCAAATCTCCCATGGCCAGTGAAGGAAATATGCCGGATGACCCGGCTGTTCGGCGACAACTCGATGCAATACTCCAGTGGAGGACTCCCATGGATAAGCTTCCTTATATTACCAATCATGTCATGATTATAGTCGGCACGTCCGATAATGTAGTGGGAGTAGAAAGCTCAAAGGTTATAGCCGCAGCTATACCTGGGGCGTGGCTCATTCAGGTAAAAAATGCAACACACCTTTTGATGAATGAATTGCCGGTGGAATTCTCTAGGGTTGTCTTAATGTTTCTTGATGAAACCTTTGAGTTGAACTGTGATTAAAAAGGGACAGTATGTGATAGATATGCGAATAGATAAACCTCTCAGGAGGAAAAGATGAGCATGAATGAAGCTATGGCATATATAGATAGAAATGGATTTTTATTGGAAGCCTCTGGTGAGTCTATCCCTGTATACAGTATAACCAAAACATTTATTGCCGCTGCGATTATGGCTATGAATATTGACCTGAGTGAGAGGATTTCGTCATGGTTTGACAGAACCATTGTTCCGCGGGGAGACGATATTACTGTTGAGCAATTATTGAATCATACTAGCGGACTTCGCGACTACGGGAATATTCCTGCATACTGTAATGCCGTCACTGCACATCTGCCTGTCTGGTCTGATGATGAATTTGCCGGATATACACTTCGTAAACCTCTCTTGTTTGAGCCAGGCACAAGGGTGGTCTTATTCCAATCCCGGTTTCCGGCTTTTATCTCTGATTGCTCAATATGAGTCAGGACTGGATTTTGACGGAGTGATCAAGAAATATATTACAGATCCCCTCGGACTTCGTAAAACCCGTGTGGCTCATGGTATTTTTTCTGATTTATTGCCTGACTATCCTTCGGAGTGGGTGTGGCATGGCCTGTTGATATCATCTGCAATGGATATGAACGAATCCGGTGAGAGAATGACCTGCAGTGATAAACTGCCCGATAATTCCGAGATTGCAGGATGGATTGGCGTGGAAGCTTATGAATACTGGAAAAAAGTAACAGAGTTAATTGACCGGTATTACCCTGATATTTTCGCTCCCGGGTGGCTTTTCGGCGGTAAAAAACATGGCTGGTCTCTGAGATACAAAAAAAGCAGATCCTTTTGCACCTTTATCCCTGAGAAAAATCGGTTTGCCCTGCTGATTGTTTTTGGCAGGGAAGAGAGGGAAAAAGTAGAAGCTATTATAGAGGAACTGTCAGAAGATACCAGGAAAAAATATGTCGATGCTGAAACATATCATGACGGCAAATGGGTTCTTTTTACAGTAGACAGCGATACAGCGGTAAAAGATGTAATGTGTCTTCTTTCGGTAAAAAGAAAGGTGAACATGAAAGGAAGATTAATATGAAAAAAGCTTATGTATTGATATTTGACGGTTATGCAGACTGGGAGATCGGTTACATTCTTCCGGAACTCCGTCGCCTTGGTAAAATTGACGTGGTTACAGCGGGATTTACAGATAAAACTGTAGTTTCTATGGGAGGTTTACATGTTATACCTGATACAGTTCTTTCAGAGGTTAATATGGAAGATATACTTGTTTTCATTCTCCCCGGAGGTCATATGTGGGAAGTAGACTATCCTGTTGTAGAGACAGAAGAATTTTTGCATCGCCTGGAAAAAGCAAAAATACCTGTTGCAGCGATATGTGCCGCCACAACAGTACTGGCAAGAGCCGGACTTGTGCATAACAGGAAACATACGAGTAATTCGCTGAAATATCTGTCAAAAATGGTTCCGTCATATACGGACAGTGCCTTTTATGTTGATTCTCTTGCAGCAGGCGATGACCATATTATTACAGCCAGCGGCCTCGGAGCAATCGAATTTACAATGGAAATATTTGATGAACTGAATCTTATATCTTCCGATATGAAAAAGATGTGGTACAATGCTATTAAACACGGTATATACCCTGAGGGTATCGAAGAAAAGCAGTTTTGAAATTCTGGATAAATCGTTGATTTAAGATTCTTCTTTATTTTGCCCGACCATGTTAATAATCTCGGAAGACAGATCTTCCAGGGAATATACGACAGGACATTCTCTTCCTGCCAGTTTTGACTGAATTTCTATATCCTTTTTTCTTTTATATTCCGGGTCAATGCCTATTACGGTATTGCCGTAGTTCCCGTGAAGCCCAAGTTCATAAAGTGTTATCGGGCATAGTGTTTCTCTGGAAAACCAGAAAGAAATGATGTCTGCTTTCTGGAGATGTTCATATTCCCATACAATCTGGCTTTCTATTTCTTTTTCTCCGGCATTTTCGAAATTGTCTCTTCTGGGATTGTATACAGTCAGATTGGGAACATCTTTAAGCAGTTCTATAAGTTTACTCTGCCAGTCGGAGCAACCTGTTATGCCTCCTGCTATGAATAATTTCGTATTATGAAAATTCTCCAGAGAATAGTTTTCCTCCGGGGCATGAATGATTAATGTCATGTTATCATCCTCCATTATATAGTGTATTTCATAACTTATTAGAATTTAAGTCGTCGTGACGCGTAACGCGTAACGCGCAATGTCATTAAGTTAAGAAAAAAGATTTTATAAATTAATATTACCCTTATGGAATAACGTCTTATTTCCCTCCCTTGAGGGAGGGATTAAGGGAGGGTGTCTTTTAAGTTCATAAT
>JAKPQU010000136.1 GCA_029555925.1 Bacillota bacterium | reverse complement strand
TGGGCTGGGAAGTCTGGCTTGACGGCATGGAAATTACCCAGTATACCTATTTTCAACAGGTAGGAGGATTTGATTTAAACCCTATTGCAATTGAAATTACCTACGGTCTTGAAAGACTGGCTACCTATATCCAGCAGGTGAGCAATTTTTTACAGATCTCCTGGGTAGACAGAGTAACGTACGGTGATGTACATCTTCAGGAAGAAGTTGAATTCTGTAAATATAATTTTGAATATGCAGATATTTCTTTACTGTTTCAGCTCTTTGACCTTTATGAAAAAGAAGCTCTCAGACTTCTGGATGAAGGACTTATTTTTCCTGCCTATGATTATGTCCTTAAATGTTCTCATACATTTAATCTGTTGGATGCCAGGGGCGCTCTCGGTGTTACAGAAAGAATGAATACAATGCTTCGAACCAGAAAACTTGCCAGCAGATGTGCTGCTGTTTATCTGCAGGAAAGAGAAAAATTAGGTTTTCCCCTTATGGGAAGATGGTAATTTTTAAAAAGGATGGTGTTAAATGAGTCATAAAGGTAAGAAAAAGAAAAAAGATAAAAAAGACAAAAAGAAGGATCATGTTCAGGATAGATTTTTGAAAGGACTCAGATTTTTTTCTGAAGAGGATTATGATAAATCCAGAATAGCTTTTGCATCGGCCCTTAAAAATAATTCCGAATCTTCCATACTCTATCATATGCTTGCCGAGGCACTCCTTCGTTCCGGTGACATAGAAGGAGGAAAGAAAAACTATGAAGAAGCATATTTAAGAGATAAAGACATATGGATAGCCAGAGGACTTGCAAATCTGAAAAAACTGGATGGAGATGAAGAGGGAGCAATTGCCATACTTAAAGAATGTATCGATAAAAATTCGACTCATCCATGGGCTTATTTAAATCTGGCATCTTTCTATAGAGACAGGGGAGACCTTGACAGTGCTCTTGAGCTTCTCAATAAAGCGAGCCATTGTGCCATGGAATTACCTGTTATATGGGGACTGGTTCAGATTTTCCTGGAACAGGATGTAAAAGATGAATTTCAGAAGCAATTTTCCAGATTTTTAGTGATGACTCCGAAAGACTGGCTCGGCTATCATTTACTCTCCCGGTGTTTTCTGAGGCAGGACGAGTTTGAAAAAGCAGTTACCTCTCAGGATAAAGCTATAAATCTTATAAGACAGGAAGTGCCTCTCTGTCCTAAATATCTTCAGGCTTTTTATGAAGGTCTCCTGGCCCATATATATATAGAGAAATCTTTTATTTCTTTCCTTTCAGGCAATTTTGATGAAGTAGTCAATTCTTCTTTAAATGTCTTAAGAAATAATTCAAAACTTCCTGAAGCTATGTATTTGCTCGGTGCAGGTTATCTTTACCAGGGTCTTATAGATAAAGGCAGAAATACACTGATGAAATTTTCTTCTATGGTAGACATGGCAGATAATGAAGAGCTTAGGAAGTATTACGCTCCCATAAAACTTTCTGCACAGCTTCTCATAGGACAGAGTTATATAAATCAGTCATGTTTTCCTGAAGCTATAGATGTTTACAGAAAGATAATTCAGGAAAAATCCGATATAATAGAAGCATATTTGAATGGAGGATACAGTTATTTCTGCACAGGAGACATAGAGGCTTCAAGGGGAATGTTTAAAGATCTTCTAAAATTCAGGCCCGATAACCTCCTTGCTTTAAATAACCTGGGTTTTCTGGAAATGCATCAGGGGAATCTTTCTGGAGCAAAGGAATATTTTTCGAAAGCCATAGAATTGTCTCCTGAATATCCTCTTCCTTATTCAAATCTTGGTTTTATCCTTACTATTGAAGGTGATTATAAAAAAGCCTGTGAAATTCTGCTTAAAGCTCTGAAGGCAAAAGAACCGGAAGAAGCATCCCTGAAGGTAATCTATCCTTACAGTAAAGAAGAAAGTCTGGTAAAAGGAGGAGCTCCTGTAGAAGAAAACAGAGCTATTTCTTCTCATGTTGCATGTCTCTGTAATCTGGGCACTTCTATGGCAAGAAGTAAGAATTACAGAGGTGCTCATATCTGTTTTGATAAATTAATAAAAGATCTACCTCAATATCATTTCGGGTACAGGGGGAAGGCATGGACCTATTTTCTTGAAGATAATCTTGCAGATGCCGCCAGTTTTATGAGAAAAGCTTTTGAGAAGAATTCTGACCATAAAATATTGCAGCAAGAATATGAATTTATTCATAGCATGTCGGTTAATGTTATTGAAACAAAAAAAATGGCATCGATTCTCGAGGGCTTCTTCACTCCCTCAGTCCCGCAGGAAAAACCATCTGATGAATTTGAGAAAGAGATTGATATTCTTAACCTCTCCCAGACGTCCGGCGGAGATGGCAATGTCTGGGATAATCTCCTTGTAGACGATAACCGTCTCCTGGTTATGGAAAAAAGGGTTAATAAAATTCTGGAAGAAAAACTGAAAGAATTTGAAATGGTTTCTTCCTGGAGAGATAAGATTGCTTCACAGGAAAGTGAAGAAGGGGAAGGAGATTAATATTTATGAGTAATAATATGATTTTAGAAATAGGAACAGAAGAACTCCCTGCAGGTTTTATTCCTCCCGCTCTTGTACAGTTAAAGGATATGATGATTAAAGAACTCACTTCTGCCAGGCTCGACTTTCAGAATGTTATAACTATGGCAACTCCGAGAAGGCTGGTAGTCTTTGTCGAGAATATGTCAGCCAGGCAATCTGATGTAGTTAAAGAAGTAAAGGGACCTCCAAGAAAAGCTTCCTATGACGGGAATGGTAATCCTACTGCTGCTGCTACAGGTTTTGCAAAATCTCAGAAGGTTGAGCTGAAAGATCTTTTTGTAAAGACTGTCGGACAGGGAGAATATATCTTCGCCAGAGTTTTAGATGAAGGTAAATCCTCTGTAGATGTTATGTCCGAGGTGCTTCCGGCAATTATTAAAAAGATTTATTTCCCCAAAAATATGTACTGGGAAGAAAGTCTTTTCCGCTTTACCCGTCCTGTTCGCTGGATTCTGGCACTGTCAGGTTCTTCTGTCATACCATTTAAAGTGGCAGGTCTTTCTTCTGGAAGAATTACTTACGGACATAGATTTTTAAGTTCAGGCCCCATAGAAGTTCCCGATGCAGATCAATTTAAAGAATTACTTTATAAAAATATGGTAGTCCTGGATCACAATCAGAGGAAAGATATGATAGAAAAAGAGATAGCCTGTCTTACAGCAGCTCTGGGAGGTTCTATTTTAAACAATCCTGCCCTTATGGATGAAGTAAACTTCCTTGTAGAATATCCAACCTGTTTTACAGGTTCATATTCTTCCGATTACCTGGAACTTCCCAGGGAGGTACTTGTTACTGTAATGAGCAAACATCAGAGATATTTTGCTGTTACAGACAATAAAGGCAATATACTGCCTTATTTTGCAGCTGTCAGGAATGGTGATATGAGAGGACTTGACCTGGTAAAACTGGGAAATGAAAGGGTTCTTGCTGCACGTTTTGCAGATGCGAAATTTTTCTTCCATGAAGACAGAAAAGTTTCTCTCGATACACATCTTCCGAAACTCAAGAGTATAGGCTTTCAGAAAAATCTGGGTACCATGTTCGATAAATCGGGAAGGATAAAAGAACTGACAAAGTTTATACTCACCTCTATGAGACAGGAAAAACTGATGAAATACGGAGAGAGGGCATCAGAAATATGCAAGGCAGATCTTGCTTCCAATATGGTCAAAGAATTCCCTGAACTTCAGGGAATTATGGGAGGTATATATGCCTCAGGCGAGGCTGAAGAAGTCAGCAAAGCTATAAGGGATCATTATAAACCTGCCTTTTCTCAGGACAGTCTTCCTGAAACTCTTACCGGACAGGTTATAAGTTTTGCCGATAAACTGGATTCTGTGACAGGCTGTCTTGGCATGGGATTTCTCCCTACCGGTTCGGCAGACCCATACGGGCAGAGAAGGTATATACTCGGAGTTATAAGGCTTTTAGCCGATGGTTATATAGAAGGATCTCTTCCGGAATACTTCTCAAGAGCTTTTGATCTTTATATGCAGGGAGGTTTCGCCCTGAAAGATAAAAAGAAGGTTACAGAAGATTTCGAAGAATTTACATTTCAGAGACTTGAAAATTATCTCTTGGCTGCCGGATTAAGATATGATGTTATTAAATCAATCAAGCATGGGGCTTTAAGAAATATTAAAGATACGATCTCAAGGGTTAAAGCCATTACTGCCGTAAGAGATTTGCCGGAGTTTTTATCTCTTGTCACAGCTTTTACCAGAGCCTTTAATATATTAAAGAAAACACCGGCAGACAGGGCTGAATTCTCTTTAAATCTTCTCCAGGAAGAAGAGGAAAAAGCTCTGTATGAACATTTCAAGGAAACATCTGAAGATGTTCAGAAATTATTTCTTGTTACCGATATGGTAGATTATCCGGAGGTTATGAGAAAGCTTTCATCTCTTCGTCCCAGTATAGATCAATTTTTTGATAAAGTTATGGTTATGGTTCCTGATGAAACCCTCAGAAACAACAGGCTTTCTCTTCTGGACATGGTTGTCAATCTTTATCTGAAGGTTGCAGATTTTTCTGAAATAGTTGTAGAAGGAAGTAATATTGTATAATTTTACCAGACAGGTAAAAAACTTATCCTTATATAAAAGGATTTGGATTTTCCCTGTCGAAATATGGAATTTCTCATTTCGTATTTAATTTTATTATGAGTAATAACAAAGGAGGACTATTAAATAATGACGGAATGCGCATGTAATTGTAATAAAAGGATATATCTTTTTGAAGAAGGCAATAAAGATATGAAAGACCTTCTCGGCGGTAAAGGTGCCAATCTTGCAGAAATGACCAATATTGGCCTTCCCGTGCCACCGGGTTTTACAATAACCACAAGAGTATGTAATGAATTTATAGAAAAAGGTGGCCTTCCCGACGGACTTATGGAAGGTGTAAAGGAATATGTAGGGGTAATTGAGAAAAAAATGAACAAAAAATTCGGTGACCCTGCAAATCCGCTTTTATTTTCAGTAAGATCAGGTGCTAAATTTTCTATGCCAGGTATGATGAATACCATACTTAATCTCGGTCTTAATGACGAAACTGTAAAGGGTCTTATAGAACTTTCCGGTGACGAACGTTTTGCCTATGACTGTTACAGAAGATTTATCGATATGTTCAGTGATGTAGTGCTCGGTGTTGAACATCATGATTTTGAAGCTATTTTAAAAGAATATAAGAAAAAATTAGGTTTCACTCATGATACTGAATTCAAGGCAGAACACTGGAAATCCATAGTGGAAGATTTCAAAGCCCTTGTAAAGAAGGAAAAAGGAGAAGCCTTCCCCTCTGACCCGTGGAAGCAGCTGGAACTTGCTATATGTGCTGTATTTAATTCATGGAACGGTCATAAAGCAATAACCTATAGAAATGAATTTAAAATACCTCATGACCTTGGCACGGCAGTCAATGTTCAGACCATGGTGTTCGGTAATTTCTTCGGTGAAAGCGGTTCAGGTGTTGCCTTTACAAGAGATCCTTCAACAGGAGAAAAGGAAATCTACGGAGAATTTCTTGAAAATGCACAGGGTGAAGATGTTGTGGCAGGTATTCGTACTCCCAAACATATAAGCCAGATGAAAGTTGATGTGCCCCATCTTTACAATGAATTCGCAAAGATCTGCGATATTCTTGAAAAACATTACAGAGACCTTCAGGATCTGGAATTTACCTTTGAACATGGTAAGCTCTTCATGCTTCAGGCCAGAGTAGGTAAAAGAACAACTCAGGCAGCCGTAAAGGTTGCCTATGATATGGTAGAAGAAGGACTTATAACAAAAGAAGAAGCAATCATGAGAATTGATCCCACTCAATTAAATCAGCTTCTTCATCCCCGTATTGCACCTGCTGCAAGAAAGAAGGCAGAAAAAGAAGGACTTCTCCTGGCAGAAGGTTTACCGGCGTCTCCCGGTGCGGCTACAGGCTCTGTAGTATTCAGTGCAGACCTTGCAAGAGAACTGGGCGATAAAGGAGAAAAGGTGCTTCTTGTAAGACCTGTTACCAATCCTGATGATGTCCATGGTATGATTGCTGCAAAGGGCGTTCTTACCAGTGAAGGCGGTATGACAAGCCATGCCGCAGTAGTGGCAAGACAGATGGGGAAACCATGTGTCGCCGGATGTACCAACATTAAGATTGATCTTGCGAAAAAAGAATTTACAGTCGCCGGAAAAACCGTTAAAGAAGGCGATATTATTACTATAGACGGCGCTTTTGTTAAAGAAGGAAAAACTGTAGGACAGGTTTTCTACGGTAAACTTGAAACAGAAGCTCCTGAATTAAGCCATGAAGCAAAAACCATTCTTGACTGGGCAGACCAGATTAAACGTCTCGGTGTTCATGCAAATGCCGACACACCTGAAGATGCAGCAAAAGCACGTAATTTCGGTGCCAGAGGTATAGGTCTCTGCAGAACGGAACATATGTT
>JAKPQU010000124.1 GCA_029555925.1 Bacillota bacterium | reverse complement strand
AAACCCTTCGGAGCTTTTGTAGAACTTGAACCAGGCGTTGAAGGTCTGGTGCATATTTCGGAAATGAGCTGGACAAAAAGAATTACTGATGCCCATAAATTCTTAAAAATCGGCGAAACAATCAATGCCATAGTGCTGGATATTGATAAAGAAAATAAACGCATATCTCTCGGTATGAAACAGATGGAACCCAATCCCTGGCTCACAATTGAAGACCGCTATCCCATTGGAACAATTTTAACTCGTAGAATTAAAAGTTTAACTGCTTTTGGTGCTTTTGTGGAAATTGAAGAAGGTATTGACGGTTTGATTCATATTTCTGATATTAGCTGGACTAAAAGAATTTACCATCCCCGCGAAGTATACAGAAAAAATCAGGAAGTTGAAGCAAAAGTTCTTTTAATAGACAGAGCTCAACATCGTGTTGCTTTAGGTGTTAAACAGCTGTTTCCTGACCCTTGGGAGACATTAGACCAATATTTACCTATTAATACTGAAATAAAAGGTAAAATCAATAAACTGATACCTAAAGGCGTTTTAGTGGATATTCCTGTGAATAATGATGTTGTAGAGGGTTTTGTTCCTGTTTCACATTTGGCAATCCCCAAGCTTGAACATAGCGAAGATGCCTTTTATATTGGAGAAGAACTACCCTTAAAAGTTATAGAACTGGATATGGAGAATCGGCGTTTAATTCTTTCTGTTAAAGCATTTTTCTTCTCTCGCGATCCCAAATTGCAGGAAGAATATATCACCCTGCATGAACAATATATGCGGGAAAAAGTAGCTCGCCAACAAAAGAAAAAACAGGAAAGAGAAATTCGCGAAAAGAAATCAACACAAAAAAAGGAACAGGAAGAAATAACCAAACCTGAAGAAAAAGAATTTATCCCTGAAAAGGCAGAATTCCAAGAAGAAAAAACACAAGAAACTAAAGAGTTAAAAGAGGAAAAAATACCCGAACCGGAACAGACAAGAACAGAAGAAATTCAGATTCCAATAGAAGACCGGGAAGAAACAAAAGAAGCTGAAAAGGAAGAGGATATTATTTCGGAAATAAAAGAAACCGAAACTGTAGAAATGCAAATTACAGCAGAACCTGAATCTGTAGAACTACTTGTTATAGCAGAATCTGAACCTAAAGAAATACCTGAACCGGAACAAATTATAGCAGAAGAAATACCCATTGAAATTGAAACAACAGAAAAGCCAACCGAACCTGTAACCGAAGAAATTACTGTAGGAATTGAAATGCTTGAAGAAGAAATGATAAAAACTGAAGAAAATACTGTAGAATCTGAACCTCTCACACCTGAAGAAATAACTATCAAAATTGAAAATTCAGAAGAGGAAAAAGAATCTGAAAAAATTGAACAAGAAGAGAAAGAAAATGAAGAATCCAAAATAACAGTAATACCTGTTGTGGAAGAAACAGAAGAAGAAAACAGACCTGAATCGGAACAAGTTGAAGAAAATACAAAAAAAGAAGATTAAATATAATTATAACAGCTAATCAAAGATTGTTATTCCTGTGAAGGAAACTAATACCTGTGAAGGAGTAAAGGATTCTTTATGAAAAAAATGGTGATATTATCAGGACTCTTTCTGCTCCTGTCTTTTAGCTTAAGTGCAGAATTGCTTGCTGAAGGTAATAGTAATAATTCCATAACCCTGCTTATTGATAATGACAATGAAACCATTCTGGAATACCGGATAAGTGCATTTGAGAAAAATAAAATCACTATAGAAGGTGAGGACTGGTATCAAATTCGTTTGCCTAAAGAAGGGATAACTCAAGATAAAGGATTTCCTGAACTTCCTGTTCTTAACAGAAGTATCATTATTCCTGATCAGGCATTGATGGCAATTGAGGTTTTTGATATTGAATTTAAGGACTATCCAATAAAAGTAGCTCCTTCCAAAGGAGTTATTACGCGGGATATAGATCCGGCTAAAGTTCCTTACACCTTTGGCAATGTATATCAGGAGCCCTTTTACTATCCCAATACAATTGCCAATTTGTCGGAACCTTATATTTTAAGGGATTTTCGGGGAATAACTGTTTTAACTAATCCCTTTGCCTATAATCCTGTTATCGGTATTTTAAGAGTTTATACTTATTTTAAAGTGAGAGTTTATAATAAAGGAACTGATAGCGTAAATACTTTCAACCGTTCCCGAATTTCTATCTCCCGGAGTTTTTATACTCTCTATGAAAACCATTTCTTAAACTGGAATTCCTATCGTTATACTCCTGTGGATGATTCCTACGGTAAATTACTGGTTATCTGTCCAACGAATTTTCTTTCTCAGATAGCTCCTTATATTAATTGGAAAAGGCAAAAAGGTATAGATACGGAGTTAGTTGAATTCAGCACTATCGGCACAACTGCTAATCAACTTAAAACCTATATTCAAAATCACTACAATACAGACAATTCTCTTACTTTTGTGCAGCTTGTAGGTGATGCACCTCAAATTCCAACTCTTTCTTATTCTGGAGGAGGAAGCGATCCAAGTTTTTCTCTTGTAGCAGGTAGTGATAATTATCCGGATATCTTTATTGGCAGGTTTTCAGCACAAACAACTGCAGAAGTTACAGCTCAGGTAAATAAATCT
>JAKPQU010000095.1 GCA_029555925.1 Bacillota bacterium | reverse complement strand
AAGCCGAAAGCCATACCACCGAGATAGCCTATACTGGTAATACCTCCGTTAAAAGCTATTAAAAATTCTACTGCTCCGAAAATCATAACTGCATATTTTGCCTTCATGGGAAAGAGTAGAAGAATTAATATTACACTATCGGGATAAATCATACCAAAAGCCAGAAGAAGTCCGAATATGATGCCTGTTGTTCCTGCAGCAGGCATCATGGTGAAACCGAGCAAAAAAGAGAATATCGTATAGGTCAGACCGGCACCGATACCTGTAAGGAAATAATAAATAATAAATTTTCTCGTACCCCAGTATCTCTCAAGAGACGTGCCGAACATCCACAGTGCAAGCATATTGAAGAGTATGGTCAGTACGTCAACATGAATAAATAAGTGAGTAAAAAGCTGCCATATGGCAACATTATAAACGACTTTGAAAGGTGTCAGAACAAGCCATCCCGCTACAGTGGTAATAATACCCAGAAAAGGCCCTATAAGCTGTATAAATAAAAAAATGACTGTATTTATGGCAATAAGCCATGTTACGGCAGGAGTGAGTCTGACTTCAAAGGAATAGTCTCTTTCCATCTTAATCCTTTCAATTCTTAATGCTGCAAGCGGTTAATATTACACCGGATATTTTGTGCGTACCAGTTCTCCATGTCACGCGTCACGCGTTACGCGTCACGATTAATAATCAGTAGAGTATTTTTCCGTTGTCACCGTTTAGCCTGCCCTGCCTCTTAAAATACTGAGACATACCCTTGCTGCAAGAGATTCATCTGATGCATTATCCTGTTCAAGGGTTTTTGTAAAATATTCGAGAGCACTCTCATCTTCCCCGTATTGCATCAGAGCCACTCCTATTTCAAGCGGTATACCGGCACTGCTTCTCATGATACCTTTATCAGGGAAATCCTTTAGAAAATCAGACCAGTTTTTAAGTATAACAAGAATTTTACTTTTGTCTTCAAAAGAATAAATACGCCATTCTCCTGTAGAAGGAAGAGGGCGGGCCATAAGAACATATTCTTTCGATTTCTTTTTCATATTTATCTGAACGGTAAATCTTGCCACTTTGGTAGACAGCGCTTTATAGACTTCACAATTCAAAATTTCATAAGTAATCATATCCAGTACAAGAGCAATCAGCCCCTTGCTCTGAGAAAAAGTACAGGGAGCAAGTTTTTTCCTGTCATTGGATGTATTCAATGTTTTCATAGTCTCCAGAAAATTCTTTGCCACAGTTTCCAGAGGTGTTCCTTTGATAGCCTGCAAATTCTGTTCCCTCTTCTGCTTATCCGCATCTTCAGGAGAGATATGTTTATCCTGCCCATTTTCCTGCTGTGATGTGCCACTGCTGTCAGATAATTGTTTCTTTAAGCTCTGAAATATTGATTTTACCTTATCTATAATATTCACCCCTTAAAAATTAGAGAATATAATCTCATTTGTTATGAGTAAATTTTAACACTCTTCCCATCTTTTTTCAAGTGATATATTTAGTGAAGGGTGAACGTCAACTGTTATTTTTTTAAACATAATCATTTTTAAGTGATTTATTGATAAATTAGCGAATGTATGATATTATAATAAAGTTCTAAAATGAAATAGGATGACCTTGAAGGAGGATAACAGAAACATGGCGTTACATAGTAAAAACAATCTGTTAGATGAAGGGACTCTCTTAGCAGATCTAATGGAGGAAAGGGTAATAGATCAGAAAAATTTTCAGAAAAAATTTGTAATTGATAAAAACTTCTACAAACAAAACAGTAGAGATTTCAATTATATAGTAGCAAACAGATTTTGCAGCAAAAAATGTTATCCCAGAAAATCGCAGTTTTTAAGTGAAGGTACTATAGATATAACCGCCGAAGGCTCTTCACAGAAAGATAAAGTGTCTGACCCTATAGAAGTTATTCACAGATGTTGCGGACAGCAACAGGATTTTATAAAAAATGATATGTCCGTATCAGAAAGAATATTCAGGGTATTTATGAAGTATAACAATCAGCCTCTTAATACTCATAAAATATCCCAGGAATTGAATTATTACAATCTGAACAATATTTTCTCCATACTATCCAATGATGATTTTTATGGATTTAAAGAGGTATAAACCGGGAGGCTTCTGATGTCAGTAAATATGAATAAACCCTCATCATCAGAGAAAGAAAAATTTAAAATCCTTTTAGAAGCAGGACAAATAATTAATTCTACTTTAAATATAGATGAAGTTCTTAGAAGGGTTATGGATAAAGTAATAGAGATTCTGTCTGCAGAAAGAGGATTTATAATGCTCATAGATGAGGCAACACAGAAACTCGTACTTAAAGTCGCAAGAAATGTAGATAAACAGACTATAGACAGTGAAGATTTCTCGGCAAGTCTCAGCAGTATAGAATCTGTGTCCAAAGGAGGACCGCCTATATTCTGCCCGAATACTCAACTAGATCCGAAGCTCAGCAAACGTGCCAGTATTGCTCTTCATTCTATTCGCTATATTCTCTGTTTTCCGCTGAAAATTAAGGAAAAAATAATAGGTGTTATCTATGTAGACAATAGAATAAAATCTGGTATCTTTGACGAACAGCACAGAGATCTGCTGGAAGTTCTTACCAATCAGGCAGCTATTGCAATAGAGAATGCAAGATTATATGAAAATCTGGAAAAAAATTATCTTGATGTAATAAGGGCTCTTGCCAATACAATCGAAGCAAAAAATCCTTATACAAAAGGACATTCCGACAGAGTAACTATACTTGCTGTTAAAATAGCCGAAGCTATGGTACTATCGGCAAGAGAAAGAAAAGAAATAGAAATGGCAGGCATTTTACATGATGTAGGTAAAATAGGCATAGGAGAAGAAGTGCTTGAGAAACCGGGACGATTGACAGAAGAAGAATTTAAAGAAATGAAAATGCATCCAGGTATAGGTTATGACATAATAAAAACAATAAGTTTACCTGAAAGCGTAAAAGAAGCAGTACTTCACCATCAGGAAAAATTCGATGGAACAGGTTATCCGGGAGGACTAAAAGGTAAAGAAATACCTTTATATGCCCGAATAATAGCCGTTTGTGATAGTTATGATGCAATGACCAGTGATAGAGTATATCGTAAAAGTATGGGAGTAGATTATGCTATATCACAGTTAAAAAGTTGCTGTGGAACACAGTTTGATCCTGAAATAGTAGAAATCTTTTTAAACAACAAAATTTATGAACTTGGCTAAATAATTGTCAGCAGTCAGCTTTTATAAAAATAATCTGAAATCCCGCCTTGATAGATTTCGGCTAAATGCTGAATGCTTACCAATAATTTACCGTAAACCAGATCCCTATGAAAATATGTACCTTTTGCAAATATCCGATACTAAGAGGAGATATGAAAGTATGCTGCTCATGTAAAGCTGTTTACCATACAGGGTGCTGGCATGTAAACGGACAATGTGACAATGAAGGATGTTTGAGCACAGAAGCATATACTGTAAAACCTGATACAAAATCCGTAAAAAATGAAAATCCTGAAAAGGAACTTTCTTCTCCTGATAAAGAAACAACCTATAAAACCAATTCAATGGATACGAAGACAAAAATAATGGCAAAGACTATGTTTAAACGTATCCGATGGGGCAGAATTGGTCTTATAGCTGTTACTGTTCCGGCAGTCATTCTGGCTCTTATTTTAATCTCCACTATTGCAACTTCTGTACTTGGTTTTGGAAAAGATAAAAAATTATACAATTCCGGGATAAAAAAGCTGGAGGGAAACAGGTATTTAGAAGCAGCAGCAGATTTTGAACAGGTAATTAAAATAAATCCGAAATATCCCGAGATAAAGCCAAAACTCCTGGAAACCTACAAAAAGCTCCTGGAACAATTCAAAGATGAAAATAAATATAATGAAGCTATAAAAACCTTCCAGAAAATGTCAGGGATGATCCGTTCTGACGAAGCAAAAACATCTCTAATAGATATTTATCTTCAGTGGGGAGACTATCTGTTATCACAGAGAAGTTACCAGCCTGCTACGGAAAAATTCCAGAAAGTCCTGGAAATGGACCCGAAAGACAGCGGAGCGAAAGACAAGCTTATCCAGACCTTTATGAGTATATTGTACGATGTGGAATATGATACCACTCAGGAACAATTAAAACTTATAATTAGTGATAAAGAATGCAGAAATAAAATCACAGGCGATGGTATAAAACTATATTCTGCCAGGTGCCAGATAATAAAATCTGACATCAATGACGACGGTTCCAAAGACCTGGTAGTAGCAGGAGATGATGCAGACAGTTCACTGGCAGGAGTAAATATTTATGAAATTTCCACAGGGAAACCTAAATTAATTATGTCTGTTGATACATCCGGATATTATCTGAATAAACTCGAAACTATAGATTTAAACGGTGACAAACATCCTGAAGTATACTCAGATTGGACGGAACCAAAAAGTACAAAATTCGGTTTTACGATTTTCCTCTTCACAAAAGACAAAGAACCTTCTTACAGAAATAGCAATAAAATAAGCGACTGTCCTCTCTCATTTGAAGATATAAATAATGACGGAAGCATAGATATTATAGCAAAACAATCCATGAATATTCAGATAGACGGCCAGTATTACCTGTTCCCTCATATATACAAATGGCAGAATTTTGAGTTTGTTGAAGTAAGCAGCCAGTATAAAGATATTTATAAAAAAGTTTATATATCATCACTGGAGAAAAAATTAAAAAGTCCTCAGGCCGGTAATGATCCGCTGAAAAAAGCCAGTTATGAAGATACGATAAGGACAGCCATAGAAGAACTGTATGAAATAATCGGAGTACAGTATGACAGTAAAACCGGAGCAAAAAGTCCGGAAGAAACAATTGAAGCAAACTTTAATTATATAAACCAGCATGAATTTTATAAAGCTTATATGCTCAGAAGTGCACAGAGAAGACGGGAAACGTCTTTTGAAAATTTTTATGACCTCTGGCGGGACAATATATCAATAAGAGTGGATGAAATTACCCTTATAAGTAAAGATGAAAATAAAGCAGAAGTAAGAGCAGTATTCGAAGCTACAGAACAGGTAAATTTAAATGACACAAAAACACAGACATACAAAGGTAATTATTATATGGTGAAAGAAGCCGGTCTCTGGTATTTAGATGATTCTAAAGTAATACAGTAGTTTTTCCGATTGACGGAAAAACCACTACAGGAGGAACCTTTGAAAAACTCACAGATTCACCACCTGGCTCTGGCAGGACTCTTACATGGTATAGATCATTTTATTTTAAGTGAAAAAAAAAATGATCCTTTTCCTCTGAATGGTCCTGTTTCCGAAAAAATCGGAACATTTCTAACGAAAAAAGAACAGGAATATTTAAATAAACTTATAGCCATAGTGGATGAAATTCCGCCATTTAAATCAAGACAATCACCATCACAAAAGTTTTTTTCTCCTTCATGTAAAAGCTTTCTGGATAAACCGGAAGAAAGCTGGACACTTCTAACAGCAGATGAAGTTGATAAATTTTTCTCAGAAATAAAAAATAATTTTTCTCATATGTCACGGTTCCCTCACTGCCAGATATTAAGCGCCCTATTAGCCTGCGGAGAATATCCTTTTATATGTGGCGGAAAAATTATTGAAGAACCGAAATATATTCAGGGAGAATTACAGGGAAACATTTTGCTCGGACATATTATATCACGATATATATTCAATACTGTTTTACCGATTTTTCAGGCAAGATTCTATCCAATCCCCGTGGCATGCATTATAGATATAAATGCCGCCGCCTTTTATAGTTTTTTACCTGGCCCTCTCTGTCACAAAGGAGAAAAACATCTGGAAGAAATAAACAATTATCTATGGGAACAGAGACAGGGCAGTTTTTTTTTATGCTGGGATGCCATAGATTTTGCTCCTGAAGAAATAAAAAAATTACCTCTTCTGTTATTCAGACTGGATGAAGTTATCAGAAGGAAATCTCTCAGTCCTTTCAACAAATATTTACTCGACGAAGGAAAACATATCTTTTATATAAATTATAAACATGGACTATGTAAGTGGTGCAAAGAAAACCCTGCTTCTTCACAGGACAGCTCAACATGCCTGACCTGTAAAAAAAACATAAAACTTGCTGAAAAAGCATCTAAATCCATATATCCGGATTTATCTTCAATTATAAGAGAAGAAACATATTTCCCCGAAATTATTAAGAATAACAGAGAGGAAGACCTTTTTACGGGCACTGAAAAAACTGAATTTATACCTGTTTTTTATCCTTCATTACCGGCTTCGGAAGCATGGAAGAAAAACATCTGTACATACTGTAAGGTGCATAATGACCAGGACTGTATGAAGTGGACATCCTGCGGGTTAACCTGTATGGCCGCTATGTCTTACGGACATGAAAAATTATCTACAGCATGTCTGAAATTTCAGGAGGATTCAGATAATCCCCTCGATTGTCTCTACCGGCATAATATTACAGGAGATATATTTTCTTATATAAAATCACCTGATATAATAAAAGATCTCTGCCATGAATGTCATAATAAAGACACATGTAACCATGAAGTGAGATGTTTTTATGCCTTTACAGGCCCCGATAATAGCCTCTGTATTACAGGGGCATGGGATAAGGTTTTAAATGCTGTTAACCTGATTAATTCTATAGAAAGAGTAAAGGGGAATGTCATATTACATTCATACCTGGCCAGACTGAATATAAAGGTCAGGGAAGTGCCGGACTGTATAAATATCTTCGGTGTCTCTATAAGAAGTAATATGTTAAAGGAGCTTATGGATTTTACTGTGACTTTATCGGAAGCCATAGAAAATGGACATACGGAAAAAGGATTTATAAATTATTTATATGAATGCAGAGAATTGATAGGGGCCTATTTTCATAACAAAGATAAGAGAGGACTCAAATTTCTGCCGAAAATTACATTTGCCATAAAAGAATATGTCCTTTCGGAAGACATTAAGGAAAAAATGAAGGTACTGCTGGAAACTGATGAGGAGAAAAGTATAGTTCCCTATATATCATTTATCATAAAATATTTAAATCTCAAACTGGATATTTGAGAAGATTGAAGAGTGAAGGGAGAATAAGTTCTCAGGCTTCTTTGTGACCACCAGGTCATGGCTATTGGTATGATGATTTATGAAACCTTGATAAAATATTATGAAAAAACTTGTTGCATGTATAATCTTAAAAGGTACAATTAAAACAGTAACATCTATGTATTTAAAGAATAACTGTGATGAACCTGTTTTGACTTCCTCTGTGCTCAGAAACAGGATGGTGGACCTTCTTTCTATGAACTATGGCTTTGAAAGAGAAAACCTGCGTACAGTTCACAGATGTAAAGATGCTTCATGCTTTCTCTGTCTTATCTTTGGCAACAATAATGAAAGAAGACTGATAATAAAAGATTCATTGCCTGTAGAAAAAAAAGAATATTTCCCGTGGGAATTTAAATCAGAAGGTAATAATCTTATCAGAACTATTCCGGTTAATACGGAATTTTCTCTGGAAATGATTTACAGGATCTTCGATATTAATAAAGACAGAGGAAAAAAAGACTGTGAAAATTTTAAATATATTATAGAAGGTCTTGCATTAATCGAAGAAAATTATCTTGGCAGAGGCGGAGCCAGAGGAAAGGGGAAAGTAATTTTCTCTGATCTGTCTGTTAACATATGCTTGAAGAGAGAAGATAATATAAATCTATCAATTCCGGATGAATGGATATGGCAAGGAGAAAGAATCGTCAGAAATGAAAGCCTATAAATGTATAATAAAACTGAAAAGCTCTTTTGAAACGCCACTGGAAGCAGACATAATATGGGGGTCTATTATATGGGCATTAAAATATCTCTCCGGTAAAGAAGAAGTGGAAAGAACTATAAAAGAGTATTCCGCCGATCCGCCTCTGATTATATCAGATGGCTTCCCATCAGGTTATCTCCCCTCTCCTCTCTGTGATATATCACAGGATACAATAGAAAATCTTATAGAATCTTCTAAAAATATGAATAAAACTATAAAAATCGTAAAGAAAATATTAGAGAGAGACTTATTACCTGAAGATATATTCAGGAAGATAGTTAAGCATGAAAAGACGTTCACGGATATAATAAAAGATTCTATGGAATGTAATATATGCCCTGAAAGTCTTAAAGATATAAAAGAGCAGGACAAATCAAGTATATGCAATAAAAACAAGTGTTTTTATCTTACAGGTATGAATCAGTATGAATGTAATAGAATAAAACCTCCTATGGATTATTCCCTGAAAGAAGACGAATTATGGGATATATATGTAGTTTCCCGGTGGTCAGAAGAAAGACTTTTAGAGCTACTGACCTTTACAGGAATAAATGGTTACGGTAGAGGAGCTTCCCGCGGTAAAGGACATTTTTCTATAGAGAATTTTATAGAACTTTCGCCAGAAAAGAGTCTCCATGCTTATAAAGGTGAAGAAAACGGTTTTATGACACTTGCTTCATCTTATATACCTCTGGCAGGAGAAATAGGAGATATAGAAAAAAGCCGTTATAAATTGCTCATTAAAGTAGGAAAATTAGGAGGACATTATGCTTCAATGGAGAATTTTTTTAAATACCCTGTGGTAATGTGCAGAAGAGGATCTGTTTTTCCTGCTTCTCCCGGAACAAAGACTTACTGGGGTGGACTTATTAAAGGAGTTCATCAGGAGATAGAAGAACTGGTACAGTATGGAATAGCTTTCCCTGTATGGGGCAGTTTTTTTTGAAAAGAGGTAAATAAATCTTTGAAAGACACTCATATACTGGATTTGGAAATTGAATTACAGGATAAGACAAAGAAATCTGTAAGAGAAATTATACCTGATATAATCAGAGGACAGGTAGAACTGATGATCTCTGCAGCCATGATAATAGGAAATTATATAGGCCATGAATTACCAAAAAAGGAGCGTCTCTATCCGTATCAAATCAGGAAAATCTTTGGAGCAATAAAAAGAATTGAAATAGATAATTTTGACAGGAAGAAATTACTGCTTTTAAAGCCACAGCTGGTATTTATAGCTGCAAAGAATGACAGCAACCTGGGGATTCAGTATTTGAAAGATGTACTCATAGAAGCCATAGAGCAGGTAGGAGACAGTGAAATATATTTCAGACATTTCTGTGATTTTTTCGAATCTATCCTTGCCTACCATCAGGCGGCAGAAAAGGAATGTTAGTGAATGGTGAAGAGTGACCATCTGATCATAGCGGTTTTTAAATAGGTTCTATCTGAGAAGAAATCTATAATAGACTTTTAGAGGTTAAAAAATTGAGGACTATAGAATTACTCGGAAAGATAATAATTACAGCAGATATAGAAACAAAAACAGGCCTTTATATAGGAGGAATGAGCTCATGGCTTGAGATTGCAGGTATTGATAAACTTGTAGTAAGAAATTCAGTTACAGGTTTACCTTACATACCCGGTTCTTCCATGAGAGGGAAATTAAGATCACTTATAGAAAAAGATCTTGGTAAAGAACAGAATAAGGTAATAAAGAAACCTGATGTATATATTCATGAATGTAATGATGAAACAAATTATTCTTCCTGCGAGGTATGTCAGATTTTCGGCGTATCCCATCGTGTTGATCCAGAAGGTAATTTTTCCTATCCTTCACGATTGCTTGTAAGGGATATTCCTCTTGATCCCGGAAGAAAAAAGGAAGGAAGAACGAAAAGTATTGCAGAATTAAATACAGACTTTCCCTACAGTGAACTTAAATGGGAGGCTACTATAGACAGAATTACTTCATCTGCTGTACCGAGACAGTTTGAACGAGTTCCTGCAGAAGTAATATTCAGTCCCTGCGAGTTTATATTCAATCTTTTTATCCCTCAGGATGTAATTCTACTCTGGTATTTTATTCATGGGCTTGTCATGCTTGAACATGATTATCTCGGAGGTATGGGTTCAAGAGGATATGGAAAGATTAAATTTAAAAATATCAAAATCATAGTAAAATCAAGAAAATACAGGGATCTCCTGGAAGGACTTGAAAAAGAACCGGAAG
>JAKPQU010000066.1 GCA_029555925.1 Bacillota bacterium | reverse complement strand
GAAAACTCCGTGTTAATTAAGAAAGGCCCTCCGTCTACCATATGATAGACATTTATATCTTTATCGTTATTGGTTTCATAACGGAAAACAGAATCTATTACGATCTCTGTAAGATACTTCTCATAATCTCTTTTTACAAGTAGAAGCAGCTCGTTACCGGAAGGACTTTTTTTTGCTGTGGATATCACTTTACCGTTTTCAATAAGATAGAATAGATACTCATCTTCGCCTTCTTTTATGGAGTTTTTGTACTCTGATGTATATACTTTTATATTGGCTTTCCAAAGAGAGTTTACACCCTTTACCAAAAGCGGTATATCATCAAGATATGCTGTATACTCAAGTTTTATATAATCCATGTTCGGATTGCCGTTTTTATCAATATAAAACGAAGGTCTCAAATGTGAATCTATATGAAGAACACGTCCGTTAAGTATTATCTTACCTATCGGTTCAAGTGTGGAAACATCAAAGTAAGAAGCATTAACCGCTAGAATAGGTTTTTGTGCAGACAGAACATTTATAAATTTTGAAGAAATGCCAAGATTGTTTACTACTGGCTGGATTTTATACTTCTTAGGATCGTACTTTGCATAATAACATTTTACCTTCTGATCCCCTATAGTAACTATCTTTTGCTGATATCCCGAAAAAACAGTAGCTGGATCGGTCTGCTTATCAGCAGGCTTATCACTACTGACAGATGAAACTGTTTCAATGATTATTTTTTTCCCTTGTATTACAGCTTTGTAGTTCAAGGTACTTTTGATCTTTAAAGTTATCATACCGCCCGAGCTGGTAAGATCTATCTCCTTGGGAACTATTCCTGAGTTCTGAAAAGGAATAAGCCTGATAATTTTCTGTTCCCCCGATGACGTGAAAGAAATACATTTTTCATCAGCTATAGAATCTGTTTCTACCGTTAATTTATTTAAAGAATAAGTCATATTGACTATCTTGGGAAGTTGTGAATAAAAAAACATATTGCTGTCGGCACTTATATACGATCTTTTTAGAAATTTTGCCAACAGATCTGCCTTAAGATAAGTACTTCCGTTCTCCATAACAATAGAACTCTTGTATTTGGTAAGAAAATTAAGCTTGGCATACTGATCCTGTTTATTTATTTCAAGAATATCTTTTTGAAAAACCATAAAAATAGCGTTTTCCGTTTTATGCACTGTTAATCCTTCCAGAACAAGATCATCAACCCTGATAAAGTACTCTGATCCCAGAACCTTTAACGGAGCAGTTGATGGCTCTTTGTTAGTACTAATAAAAACGGCATCACCTGAAAATGCCGTAATGGCGAAAATATATATAAGAACAAGAAAAATAATTTTTTTATGCATCAGTTCTCACCTAATTACTCTATTACTTCATATATGAGTTTATACTCATCTGAATCTGGTTTTTCTTTATCTATGATATAGGCATGCTCAAGAAGCTTCATCGACTCTTCATGATTACTTGCGGCACTCTTATATACATACGCTATAACATCACCTTTTTTTACATAATCACCCA
>JAKPQU010000318.1 GCA_029555925.1 Bacillota bacterium | reverse complement strand
GTATTTCATAACTTATTAGAATTTAAGTCGTCGTGACGCGTAACGCGTGACGCGTGACGGGTTTAATCCCTGCGCATCACGCATTACGCTTTACGCATTACGAGGTCATTATTTATGGATAGTTATGAAACTAACTATAATATTTCAATATGTTATCAACCAGACTAGATAAGGGTTTCTGGCTTTTCACTATTCACTTCTCACTTCAGTAATAGATTTATGAAATCAAGTGCAATTTTCAGTAAAAGTATAAAATGTATTCTATCTGATTGTTTTTTTTAATATAACCATTTATAATTAATATTTATAGTCAATAAAAGGAGGTGACATTTATGCTAAGAAAATTATGTTTTTTGATATTTATTTTTTCTGTAATGTTTTTCACGTTAAATACTTTTGACTACCTGAATATACCGGGAGACAGTGACGACGAGCAGAATGACATGTATGACAGTAAGGTTGAAAGCATATATAATTATACATACATAAGTCATACTTCTTTTATATCATTAAAGTCATATAAAGTACTTACAAACAGAGATATAATCAACGATCCTCAATTTGATTTCATTTAGCTTATTAAACAAAGAAAGGAAATTTTAATTTATGAACACAGTGATTGCCCTCTCTATATTCCATCTTTTTATTTTCATCATGCTTGCCCTTGATTTAGGGTTATTTAATAAAAAAGCCCACAAACCCACTCTGAAAGAAGCTTTAATATGGAGTGCCATATGGATTTCTTCCGGCCTGATTTTTAACGGAATAGTATATTATTTTCAGGGAAGTCAGAAAGGTATGGAATTTCTGACAGGATATCTGATAGAAAAATCCCTGTCTGTTGATAATATATTTGTCTTCGTTCTGATTTTCAGCTACTTTTCCGTACCTTCAGAATATCAGCATAAGGTTTTATTCTGGGGTATAATAGGAGCACTTTTTATGAGAGCCGGTTTCATTCTTCTGGGAACTATGTTAATAAAAAAATTTCATTTTATACTTTATATATTCGGTATTTTTCTTGTTTACGGAGGGTATAAAATGATGTTTCAGAGTGATAATGAAATAGATCCTTCAAAAAACCCTTTCCTTAAGTTATGCAGGAAATTATTCCCCGTAACAGACAGTTACAGAGGATCGAATTTTTTCGTAAGAGAAAATAATATACTTAAAGTCACACCACTCATACCGGTTCTGGCAGTTGTAGAATCTACCGATTTAATCTTTGCAATCGACTCAATACCTGCAATATTTGCAATAACCCAGGATGCATTTATTGTTTACACGTCAAATATTTTTGCCATTCTCGGGTTGAGGTCATTATATTTTGCCCTGGGAGACATTATCGAAAAATTTACCTGTTTAAAATACGGTTTGTCAATAGTTCTGGCTTTTATAGGCATAAAAATGCTGATTATGGATATATATAAAATACCTACGGTGTTTTCTTTAATAGTAGTCGCTGTACTTATATTCGGTTCTATCTTTATCTCTCTTTTCATGAACGGAAAAACAAAGTCGGCTCAGCCGGTTCTCAGTGAGTAGTGAATTGTGAGTCTTGAGTAGTGAGTGAAGCGAAATACTTTCACTCACTACTCATATAAACCTACCTGCGGCCTCCTCCTCCGTGAAAACCTCCGCCGCCGTGGAGAGGCATAAGAGGCGGGTTATGTATTATGGGCTGAACAGGGCCGACCCTGTTCCCTATAAAACCATAGGAGCCGAAATAATATCCCGGTATATAACCGGGAGGATAATAGGTATCCTGGTTATAATAATAATCATAATCTACAGAAGAAGAAGCAGATACCGTATAATCCTGAACAGGCAAATTTCCCTGTGAACTGTCTGAGGAAGGCTTATAGACATAATTGGGATTAACACTGAAATCTCTGTCCGTTCTTATCCTTATTATATCTTTATTGAAAACAGGATTGTAAGTATACCTCACACCGATAGAAGTAAGGACAGAGAAGAGAGGTACACAGGTAATATCTTTACCGGACACTTTTACAGTTCCTTCATAAGCAGTATAATTATTTATCTGTTCCGGCGGAATTTTAAAATAATCTGTAAAAAAGTCAATATCTATATATAAATTATCATTCTGTTTTACAACGATGCAATTCACAGGCTGATTATTTAAAGCTATATCTACCTGATCTTCTGTCAGTACATCTGAGTCATCAAGCTTTACAATCTGTATATTTCCTGCCTGTGCTGAAATAGCCAGAACCATTATAAAACTTATTAATACCATATAAAATTTTCTCATTCTTCAAACCTCCTTATAGTAGTGACTCCTGTCCTATTTATTTATCTCTTCTTTGTTCAAAAAATCCTTTATTTCCTTTATAACTGCCAGGTTTAAAGGGGTATTACCATCATTATCTCTGGCTTTTATATCTGCTCCTTTTGAGATAAGGAATTCTGCCAGAGACCTTTCTCCTCTTAATGCAGCTATATGAAGAGGGGTACAGCCTTTACTGTCCCTGCCATTTACATCTGCACCTTTTGAAATGAACAATTCCGCAAGTTCTTTATTTCCTGCCCATACTGCCATATGAAGAGGTGTCAATCCATAAAAACCTGTTTTTATATCTGCTCCCTTTTTTACAAGGAACTCTATCATTTCTTTATGTCTGTCATAAACAGCCCTGTCCGAGCGGTCAGAAGCGGCAATTACAGCAACCATTAAAGGGGTAAAACCATCGGAAGTTTTTTTATCTGTCATTCTGGATCTGAGTAATTCAGAGGTATCTTTTTTATCTGATTTATCCATTAAATCCAGCACAGGTAACACATCGGTATTTTTCTCATTTATCTTTGCCCCTTTATTTAAAAGTAACTCCGCTACGTTCTTCTGAGAGAAATAAGCAGCCCAGTGTAAAGGTGTATAACCGTTAAGATTTTTTGCGTTTACATCTGCTCCTTTTGCTATAAGTAATTCAGCAATATTCCTTTTGCCTGTACATACGGCATAAAACAGAGGGGTATCTCCTTTATCTGTTCTGGCATTTACATTACTGCCTTTTGATATAAGAAGTTCTGCCATATCCCTGTTTCCCATAGACACTGCAACATGTAAAGGTGTATATCCCATGGGGCCAGTCTTAAGATCTGTTCCGTTTATCAATGACAGTACCGCTTCCTTATCACCGTTCATTACGGCCCAGTGTAAATTCACTTTACCGCCTTTTGATATAAGGAGTTCACATGTTTCTTTCTCCAGATTTACGGAACCATAGGACAGAGGGGTAAATCCGTCATTATCTCTGCCATTTACATCTGCTCCTTTTAATACAAGCAACTCCGCTATTTCTTTATCACCGTAGTAAGCAGCCAGATGTAAAGGAGTATCTCCGTCTATGGCTTTACTCGATACAGAAGCACCTTTTAATATTAAAAATTCTGCCAGTTCTTTATTCCCGGCTGAAACTGCCATATACAGAGGGGTTCTTCTGTGACTGTCAGAAATATTTATATCTGCACCTGCAGACAGAAGGATTCCTGCTATTTCCTTATTTTTTGCCACA
>JAKPQU010000199.1 GCA_029555925.1 Bacillota bacterium | reverse complement strand
CTGTAAAACAAATTAAATAAGGCAAATTATTTTTCTTCGTAAGAGCCTGTCAGGCAGAAGCTGATAAATGGTTACGAATTTACCTGTTACGGTACTAAGGAATGAAAATTTATTAATTGTCTCTTTCCTCGCGTCACGCGTCACGCGTTACGCGTCACGATTAATATATTTGAGACATTTATTTAACTGCCATTCCTAAATATCAAGGTGGACATAAATGGACACATATGAAAAATTAAATAAAATGATTGAACATATAAATAATATGGGAACTCTTGTAGTTGCTTTTTCCGGTGGTGTGGACAGTACCTTTCTTCTGAAAGTTTCAGCAGATGTACTGAGAGATAAAGTGATCGCTGTCACTGCAAGGTCTTCTACATATCCTGAAAGGGAATTTCGGCAGGCAGAGGCTTTTGCCATAAGTCTGGGAGTCAAGCATATCGTTATAGTTTCGGATGAACTTGAAATCGATGGTTTTGCCGAAAATCCGTTAGACAGGTGTTATTTCTGTAAACTTGAGCTCTTTAAGAAGATAAAAGAAGTGGCCCGACAACATGGGATTACATATGTTGCCGACGGATCCAATACAGATGATACTAGAGATTACAGACCAGGTATGAAAGCCATTAAGGAACTTGACGTTGTAAGCCCTCTGAAAGAAGCAGGTATGAGTAAAGAAGATATAAGACTTTTATCCAAAGAAATGGGACTCCCGGCATGGAACAGGCAGGCTTTCGCCTGTCTTGCGTCAAGGTTCCCTTACGGACATAAGATTACATCTGAAAAACTGGAAATGGTTGACAGGGCTGAACAATTTCTATTAGACCTTGGATTCAATCAGATAAGAGTCCGCCATCATGGCGATCTGGCGAGAATTGAAGTGGGTTCCAGTGAGCTGAAGCGCTTCTTTCTGGAAGATTTAATGGAACCTGTGTACAATGAATTGAGAAAAATCGGTTTTACTTATGTGGCTCTGGATATGAAGGGATACAGAACAGGCAGTATGAATGAAGCTATTACTGAGGTGAGCATAAATAATAAATATCTGCTCTCGTCACGCGTCACGAGAAACCACTTCTGACAGATAAAGGGGAACATTATGAATAAAGATGATATAATAAAATTGTTTGAAGCTGTTAAAAACAGTGAAATTGAAATAGAAGAAGCCATGAAAAAAATAGAGTATTTACCATACAGTGATCTTGGCTTTGCCAATATTGACAGCCATAGAGAGATAAGGGTCGGATATCCGGAAGTAATTTATTGTGCCGGGAAAACAGTGGAACAGGTAAAGAGCATTGTCCGGTTTATGATGACGAAAGATAGTAACATAGTGGCTACCAGAGCCAGTGAAGAGATGTATCACGCCGTAAAAGAGATATGTAAAGAAGCCGTATACAATCACCTGGGCAGAATTATTACTGTAAGAAAAAGAGAAGAAAAATTAACGGAAAGTTATATCGCTATAATTTCAGCAGGGACGTCCGACCTGCCGGTAGTAGAAGAAGCGGCAGAAACAGCACTTATTCTCGGCAATAGAGTGGAGAAGATTGTTGATGTAGGGGTTGCCGGAATTCACAGGCTTTTTTCAAAACTGGATATTATCAGAGGGGCAAAGGTTATTATCGTTGTCGCCGGCATGGAAGGAGCTCTTGCAAGTGTTGTAGGAGGACTGGTAAATAAACCGATTATAGCTGTACCTACAAGTGTTGGATACGGAGCAAATTTCGGAGGCCTCGCTGCTCTGCTGTCCATGCTTAACAGTTGTGCGAGCGGAGTCAGTGTGGTGAATATAGATAACGGCTTCGGTGCCGCATATAACGCATCTATTATCAATAAATTATAAATGGGTATTTGGGTAGAAACAGGGGGAATGTTACGAGCGGTATCCTTAATAAAATAATAAACTCTCCACATTTTTCATTTCCTAAAACCTGTAAAAAAAATAAAAAAATACGGAATAAATATTTTATATTTGCGTCTATGAGAGAAAGAAATTAAGAGGAGGTTCTTAATATGCAGGAAAGAAAATGCCCCAACTGTGGAGACAGTGATAAAATTGACAGGAATTTACTCTGCCATGCCTGTGGCAGCCAGCTTCAATTAGATGAAACAACCGGTACCTATATACTCAAACTTGTCGACTGCCCTGATTGCGGACAGCCCAATTCCTCTGCTGCCAACTTCTGTGCTAAATGTCGTAAACAGCTTATACCGGAAAAACCGGTCGAAACAGAAGATAAAAAAGGAAAAAATAAGTTAATAGGTGTTTTGGCTGTTATAATAGTAATGATTATGGGTTTTGTTATCTATAATTCTACAGGAAAAAGGGAAAAGCCCCATGTTTCTCCTGTAAGTTTTAATCCTGTTCACATAGTAGATCCTCCAGCACAGCACCATATAAATCCCCCTGTTGTTGTAGTAAAACCAACTCCTGCCCCTGTAAAAGGTAACGGCCCAGAATGGATGTAGTATTCTGTGTTGATACTACGGGAAGCATGGGAGATGAAATTGAAGTCATCAGAGAGCAACTACTGAAGATGGTTGATGAGATTAAAAAGGGAAATCCTGCTCCAAGGGTTCGTTTCGGAGTTGTAGCATATAAAGACCGGGGAGACGAATATGTAACAAAAAAATATGATTTTTCGAATAATATTCAGGATACGCAGGGAGTAATCAATTCACTCAAGGCATCAGGCGGAGGAGATTACGAAGAAAATATCTATGAAGCACTCAAAGTGTCGGTGGAAGGGATGAAATGGGATACTTCAAAAAAAGTGAGGAAAATAGTATTTGTCATAGGAGATGCAAGTCCTCACAGAGATTATGGAAATGATTATGATTATAAGAAAGAACTGGCTCTCGCTTCTGACATGGGTATAATGATAAATACCGTAAGCTGCAGCGGTATGCAGGAAGACGGAAATCAGTTCTTTCAGGAAGTGTCTTCTGCCACAAACGGTACATTCGAATATCTGACATATAAATATGTCTATGAAGATGTAACAGGAAAAAAACAGGTAATGTTAAGTCAGGGAAGTAAAAATTATGTAGTGGACGATAAATATGCAGACAGTGACGACTGGAGAAAAGGGGCAAGAGATATGGCTGAAGGCAGCAAGGCAAAAGAATATGATGCTCCTGTTACGGCAGGAGGTTCATCTCCATTTTATTCAGCTTCCGAAACAGGTTCCGCTCCTTCTGCACCTGTTCCCGGTGGCTCAACGTCGAAACAGGTAGAACGGATCAATAACCTTGACTCTATAATGACAGATACATTGAAGAAAGAAGCTCAAAAAGAAGGAGTACGTTATTAAAAGATTGTAAAAAAGTAATCTCCTTACAGTGTATTTTATAACTTATCTGAAGCGATAATTAGCGAGTTCTATTGTCTGCATGCCGGGGCCGCAGCCAATATCCAGTATGTACGGTTCAGGAGGTAAATCACCAAGCATATAAAAAGCTTTTCTCGTGTATTCATTGCCTCCCGGACCCTCTCTTGGCAGATCTTTATGTATTTCAAAGAAAATATCCAATTATTTATTCTCACTTTCGCTTATGATTAAGTTAATTTCTTCTTCTGAAAAATTCAGGGTTTTTAAGAAATCAGGAAGCCCTTCTTTTGATAACTTACTTTTTTTTAAAGAAATTAAAATTTCCATTTTTCTTTCATCATTGATTTTTTTGTTTAATTTTTCAATCAATTCGTCATTTATTTCAAATTCCTGAATATAAGGATCTTCTCCTTTCTCTATATAAGGATTTTTTTCTTCTATAGCAGCGTTTATCTGTTCAGACCATCCGCGGGAAGCCCTTTTGAATTCCCTTATAGCTCTGCCGAATCCTCTCCCGACTTCGGGAAGTTTGCCGGGCCCAAAGATGATAAGTGCTATAATAAGGATTAATAGCCACTCTCCTGCTCCCGGCATATCTATTAGTGATAAGAGACCGGACATAAGTTGAACCCTCCTTTATCAATAACCTGGACATAAGCCGTAACGAGAAATAAAGCTCATCCACCCGTCACGTGTTACGCGTTACGCATTACGATTCGTTATTATATCAGAAAAATACTGTATTGTTAATATTTTTTCAGTTCATCCCTGCAGGTTATTGGCAGTCTTTCGGATAATTATATCATTTATTTTTTTCTGAAAAATTTTGCATAAACTGTGATATATCATCTATATTAAAAGTCGATTAATATTTGATTTTTACATTTGTGTAAAAAACATACAAGTGTATTGACAAGATAGTAAATATATTTTATTATACTTTTGTGCAAATGATATTAAGGAATAGAACTTTATTAATTGTCATTCCTAATTACCGTAACAGGTAAAAGGGTATCCATAAAAAACTTCTGACTGGCGGGCTCTGGAGAAGAAAAATTTGTTTTTTCTATAGTATTAGAAATTAAGCAGTGGTTAATTTATTGTCTGTAAAACAAATTAAATAAGGCAAATTATTTTTCTTTGTAAGAGCCTGGCAGGCAGAAGCTGATAAATGGTTACTAATTTACCTGTAGCGGTACTAACAGACATGACCGGAGCGGTCACAACCAAATATGAAAATCAACATCCAGTGAAGGTGCAAACTTCATCATTTTCATATAAATTGTTTTATGTGACAGAGGGAACATATTATATGAATAATAAAATACATAGGGTTTTGAATTTTATTAACCTTCTCCTCTGCCGTTTTATCCGGAACCGGCTGCCGGTTATTATTACAGTTAATTCATCCGTTAATTTTAAATTTATAATATTAATTTCGCTGCTATTGATTTTAAGTTCTCCTGTATGTTATTCTCAGGAAAATCAGGTTGTAAAGATGTCTGTTTTAGAGTGTATAAAAATAGCTCTGGAGAATAATTACAGTCTTGTTCAGCAGAGAACTTATCTTGATGTCAAACTGAGGGATATGCAGGAAAAAGACAGAGCCAGAGTACCTTCTCTTGCTCTGACTTCCACCTACGGTTATACGAGTAAAGACAGACCGGGGCTTGCTACATCGGACTTCGGATTGAAATTGATTCAGCCTATTTATGATAAAGGAAAAATCGGTTATGAGCAGGAAAAATCTTTTATTAATTATGAGAAACAGAGACTTACTTATATATTAAAACAGAATACTGTTATATACAATGCAAATTATTATTACTTTAACATGGTAAGAGAGGAAAAATTGCTTGAAATCAGCAAATCGGCTCTGGAGGATTCGAAAAAATTATATGATATTGCCCAGGCAAGGTTCAGGGCAGGAGATATTGCTGAAATTGAAGTCCTGAAGGCAGAGGTAGAGGTGGCTCAGTCTCAGGATGATATCATATACAGACAGAACAGCAGGGACAAAAGCAGAGACAGCCTGGTTCGTTTTCTGGATATGCAGTTCGGCATAGAGATAGTTCCTACAGAAGAGGTTCAATACAGTCCTTTTAAACTTACTCTGGAAGAATGTATGCAAACAGCTTCTCAGTGCAGGCCTGAACTTATAAGTTCCAATTATGATATAGAACTGGCCAGGATAGATCTGGAACAGGAAAGAAGAAACATTCTTCCTGACATTGCTCTGACCGGGAATGTGAGATACAGTATGCAGAATGAGATTATTCCTACTACAACCTATCAATTTCTTCTGAGCGGTTCATGGGATTTACCTGTATATGATAGAGGGAAAAGGGGGAATCTCATTAAGAATGATGAAGAATATCTGAACCTTGCAACCCTGACTTATGAACAACTGCAGAAAGATGTTATGCTGGAAGTAATCAATGCCTACAGGGATCTTAAAGCCCTGGAAAACAGGATAGATCTGCGCCGGAAGATAGTTGCCCAGGCACAGCAAAATCTCGATGCCACACAATTACAATACAAAATGGGCCTTGCTACCATACTGGAAGTAACTACAACAACTCAGGCACTTACGAGTGCCAGGGTGAACGCTTTACAATCACTTATAGATTTTCAACTGGCAAAAGAAAAAATGGCTCTTGTTACCGGTGTTATAGGACAATCATGGCATATAGAACCGGCTGATGAAGGAATTCGATAAGATATGAGAAAGATATTTATCTTTATAATATTGTTAATTATATTGAGCGGCTGTCAGGCAGAAAAGAGGGAAGTTAGAACAGTTTCTCCTGAAAGGTTAAAGCATTTTGATGTATATTTGTCAGAGATAAAAGGCACGGTGGAAGTGTCTGTTAAAAGCGATGTTTTTGCCGAAATTTCCGGCATTATAGAAGAAATCAAAGTAAAAGAAGGGGAAAAAGTAAAAAAAGGTCAGGAACTGATTCTAATAAGTAATCCTGATATTGAAAATAATTATGATGAAGCAGAGAGCAGGGTTCGGGAAGCGGAATTAAATCTTTCCAAGGTTCAGGAACGATTTACCATAGAACAGGAAAAGAACGAACTTGAAAAGGTACAGCTTGAAATGGCACTGGAAGATGCGGAAAAACTTCTTACCCAGACCATATCATATTGCCAGCAGAAGGAATTAAATGATGATGAAGATGTTTATTCGGCAGAAAGAACATTGAAAGAAGCTGAAAATAATTATTTAAATCTTGAAAAAGACTCTTCTCAGATATCTCAGAGAGAGGTTGATGTAAAAAAGAAAAAAATAGCAAAAGAAGAAGCAGAGGCAGAATTGAAACGCAGTAAAGAATTATTCGAAGGAAAAATAATATCTAAAAAACAGTGGGAAGATTCTCAAAATAAATATAATAAAGCTTCCCTTGATTATGAACAGTCCCTCAAGGATCTGGACAGTGTAAGTTCGAAAAGGAGCAGAGATGAGGAGCTTGCGTCATTGAGGCTTAAAGAATGGGTTTATAGATATGAAAGTGCGCAAAAACAGGCTGAAATGAACAAGGCTCAAAATAAAAAGGATATAGCTGCAGCTCTGGACAGAGTGGAAAAATGCAAAAGGAAACTTGCTATTTTCCCCAGAGCCAATAAATTATCCCATGAAGATGTTGAGATAGCCAGAGAAAAGCTCAGGAGAGAAAAACAGAATTTGAAATTTGCGAGAGAAAATTATCTGAAAACCAGAATAAAAAGCCCTTTGAACGGGGAAGTTATATTTATAGACAGATTGAGAACAGGGGGAGAAGTGGACAGAGGAACTCACTGTATGGTTATAGGTGAGAGTAATAAAGTATTTGTAAAAGCCGGGGTAACAGATAAGGAACTTCCGTCCATATCTAACGGTCAGAAAGTAAATATATCTGCCGGTAAGGAAGATTTTACAGGATATGTTAACGCAATAAAACCTTCCGCAAATGGTATGTTTGAGATTTTAATCGATTTTGACGGAGGAAAAAGACAGGTAAAACCTTATATGTATGTAGACGTGAAGTTCATAAGTGTATCAAAGGAAAATGTTCTTGTCCTTCCTGTCTCTTCTATAGTAAAAAAGAATGACACATCATGTGTTCTTCTTTATGATAACGGAAAAACACAGGAAAGAGAAGTTAAAACCGGCATTTTCAATAAAGATTATATTGAGATAATTTCAGGTCTTTCCGAAAAAGACAGGGTTGTTCTGAAATGATTTTTCTGATAATTTTTACGGAAACCGCCGGTCAGGCCTTATTATAGAAAATCTTATATCTACTTCAAAAGATCTTCTGCGTCTTTTTTTATATCTGAACAGACCTTACCTGTTTCTTTACAGGCTTCTCCTCCTATTTCAACAATTTCTCCTGACAGATCTTTTATATGATTTCCCACATTTAATACTTCTCCTGGAATATTCGTTAAATCACTTCCCAGCCCTCTGAATTCTCCTCCCAGACTTTTTAATTCTTTACCCATGTCCTTAACCGTATCCTTTATTATTTTCCCGAGTGATTCCATAAATGACATATATATCGCTCCTTTGTTTATTACCTTTATTCCCAACAAAAGACCACATCTCATCACATTGTATTCTTAATGGGCTTTTTTTATCTTCACTTTCACTTTCTGTTCTATAACATCGTATTTCTTAATTTACATAATTTTGTAACCAACACTCTGAAACACCAGTAACTCTTGCTATACCTGCAAGGGGAACTTTTTTTAATAGTAACTTATTTATCAAATCTTTCGTATCCTGTGAAATAATTTTATTTTGTGGGTTCTCTACAAATTGTCTGGCACATTCCTTACACTCATACTTTTGCTTGCCATTATGAATTGTTCCATTTTTGATAGTCCTTTCACTGCCAAAACTTGGACAAACCATTTTATTCTCCTTCAATACTTTTTTATCTTATTATATCATACCACTACTTCTTTAGGACTACCATTTTTCTTAACTTAATGACATTGCGCGTCACGGGGCACGATAAATTTATTCACATGCCACTGATTTTGTTGCCAGAAAATATTCTTCAATAGTAGTGATCCCGTCCAGAACTTTTTTTAGTAAATCTTTCTCAATGGTAACCATTCCGTTCTCTACCGATATGTCTCTTATCTCTTCAGGAGAGGCTCCTTTCAGTATAAGAGATTTTATTTTTTCATCTACAGTCAGGATTTCATAAATACCTGCCCTGCCTTTATAACCTGTTCCTTTGCAATGCTCACAGCCTGTACCGCGATATAATAGTGTATTATCATTAATGCCGAATTCTTTCCTTATTTCTTCTGGCGGACTATAAGATACTTTGCATCTTTCACATATCTTTCTTACCAGTCTCTGTGCAATAACACCCTTGAGAGCAGATGCGACAAGGAACGGTTCTATGCCCGTATTTATCAGTCGTAACGGAACATTTACGGCATAATCCGTATACAGATTGGTCAATACAAGGTGGCCGGTGAGAGCCGCCCTGACGGCAATACCTGTTGTTTCACAGTCATGGAGATCTTTTACCATTATAATATCACTGTCCTGTGTGAGACAGTGTCTCAGTATAGCGCCGGTTGTAAGACCATATTTATAATTTGCTTCTACCTGATTTATGCCTTCTATATGATGTTTTACCCTGTCCTCTATTGTAGTAATATTCTTTTCCTCGTTGTTTAACAGGTGTAAAGCATTGTAAAGAGTGACGGTTTTCCCTGTATCGGAAGGGCCTGTAATTATAGTTAATTTCATAACAATCTATAATTAAGAAGGAGTGAAAAGTGAATAGCGAATAGAATACGGCATTAACTACTTTTCACTTTTCACTTTTCACTTTTCACTTTCCCGGTGCTATAATAATATAAAAACTAAAAATAGGGAGGTACATAGATGAAATGTCAAACATGCCTGATCCCGAGAAGAATCCTTTTCGGGTCTTCCGGCAAAATGCGTGTGAAAATTTCTCCGGACGGGAAAAAACTCTCTTACCTTGCACCGGTAAATAACATCCTGAATATATGGGTTAAGACCATTGGCTCAGATGATGACAGGGTTATAACAGATGATAAAGAAAGAAGTATAAGGTTTTATTTCTGGGCACAGAACAATAAAGATATACTTTATCTTCAGGACAAGAAAGGGAAAGAAAACTGGAATATCTATAAAGTAAGTATTAAAACCGGTGAAATTACCAATCTGACTCCTTATGAACATATTCAGGCATCAATAATCACTATAGATAAAAAATTTCCCGATGAAATACTGATTCAAATGAACAGGGAAAACCCTGTCGCAACAGATGTGTACCGTCTTAATTTGAAATCAAGCCGGTTGCAGATGGCAGCAAAAAATCCCGGCCGTATCAAATGGTGGGTGAAGGATGGGAAGCTGAATGTCAGTGCCGGTGTGGGCCCTGCTTCTGACGGGAAAGATGAACTGATTGTAAGAAAAGGAGAGAATGAATGGGAGAGGATTGATGAATGGGGTTATGAAGATTCCTTTTCCAATTCTGCAATATGTATAACACGGGACGGAAAATATATCTATCTTATCGATTCAAGGAATTCAAATACGGGAAGGCTTCTGAAAATAAATATTCAGACAGGGGAAAAGGAAGTTCTTTTCCATGATCCCCGTTATGACTTTGACGGATGGATAGATTTTTCCCGAAACCCTGATTCAATACTGATACACCCGGATAGTTACGAAATAGAAGCAATTACCTGCAACAGAGAAAAGAAAGAATGGGTTATACTCGACAAAAATCTGGAAGATGATTTCGAAGCCATTAAAAAACTTTCGGAAGGAGAATTTCATGTAATAAGCAGAGACAGTCTGAATGAGAAATGGATAATATGTTTTGACTGTGATAATGAATCTCATAAATATTATCTTTTTGATCGTACAGCCAGAAGGGGAGAATTCCTTTTTTACAGCAGGCCTGAATTGAATGAATATATCTTTTCAAAAATGGAAACCATATCTTTCACTGCCAGAGACGGATTAAAAATTAACGGATATATTAGCTATCCTCCGGGAGATAAAAGAAAAAATCTTCCTCTTGTATTATATGTCCACGGAGGCCCCTGGAGCCGTGACACATGGGGATTTAATCCCGTAACCCAGTGGATAACTAACCGCGGCTATGTCTGTCTTCAGATAAATTTCAGAGGTTCAAAGGGTTTCGGTAAAGATTTTTTAAATGCCGGTGACAGGGAATGGGGAGGAAAAATGCAGGATGATCTCGCTGACGGAGTCAAGTGGGCAATAGAACATGGGATTGCAGATCCTGAGAGGATTGCCATTTACGGAGGTTCCTACGGAGGTTATGCAGCACTTGCAGGTGCCGCATTTACACCGGATCTTTTCTGCTGTGCCGTGGCATATTTTGCCATATCCAACCTTATAACCTATATAAAATCAATACCTCCTCAGTGGGAGGTTTTCAGAAATGAACTTGTAAAAAGAATAGGTGATCCCGATACAGAAGAGAATTTTCTGAAGTCCAGATCGCCTCTTTTCAGTGTGGATAAGATAAAAATACCTGTAATGATCCTTCATGGAGCAAATGATCCAAGGATAAAGAAGCTGGAAGCGGAACAGATTGAGGAAGCAATGAAACGGAAGGGACTTCCTTATGAATGTGTGATATTTTCAGATGAAGGTCACGGTCTTGCAGGGGTTGAAAATAAAAATATATTTTTCGGTAAGATAGAAAAATTCTTTGCAAAACATCTCGGAGGAAGATGTGAAGAATTTATATGAGAACCGTGAAGGGTGAAGAGTGAAGAGTGAAGGGAAAATAAGTTCTCATTCTTCGTTTTGACCACCCGGTCATGGCTGCTAGTGAAGAATAAAATTTTCACTATTGAGGAAAATAATTTTATCACAGGGGCTGCCGGACAGCCCCTGTGTATTTTACTGAAGAAATTTACTTGAGTGTAATACCGGCACCGGTAGTGTTTTCGGGATAATATTTCAATATTCCGCCGTCGGAAGGATCCGGTTTCCAGCCTTTATTATAAACTTCCCCTACTGTGAGGCCAGTGCACATTTGCTTGATATAAGAATTTGCTACTGTGCCGGTATCACTTACAGTTTTTGTCCATCCGAGATACACGCCTGCTCCCAGGTTTATGAGACTTTCTGCCATAGGATGAATCGTTACCTTTGACGATGGTTTCAATCC
>JAKPQU010000594.1 GCA_029555925.1 Bacillota bacterium | reverse complement strand
ATGAGACAGAGCTGACAGACGAACAGGAAAAAGCCGTAAGAGATATATACGTTAACAGAGAAAAGACCCATTTACTTTACGGAGTTACCGGAAGCGGAAAAACAGAAGTCTTTCTTCAGATTATAGAACCGCTTATCAATAATCACGAACAGATTCTTATTATGATTCCGGAAATATCGCTTATATGGCAGTATGTTCAGAGACTGCAGCACAAGTTCAGAACCTGCCGTATAGGTATCTATAACTCTGAGCTTACTTTCAAGGAAAAGAAAAGTATAATGGAAAAAACCATGAACGGTCAGACAGATATAATAATCGGAACAAGGAGTGCGGTATGGCTGAGGTTTAAAAAGCTTGGAATGATAATAATTGATGAAGAGCACGACAGTTCATTTTATCAGATGGAAGGAAATATCTACGACAGTATACACATTGCTCAGATTAAAAAACAGATTGAAAGCTCCTATCTTTTACTATCAAGCGCTACTCCCAGGATAATAGATTTTTTTGAAAGCAGTAACGGAAATTTTATGATTCACCGCATAAAAAAAAGATACAATGTAACTCTTCCCGATATTGAACTGATAGATCTGTCAAAGGAAGAAAAGTATAACTGGATTTTTTCAGTTAAAATTATTAAGAGCATAAAAGATGTTCTGGACAGAAATAAAAAAGTTATCGTATTCACACCGACTAAAGGATACGCTAACTATATAATATGTACCAACTGTGGACATATTTTCAGATGCAAAAACTGTGACATCTCGATGACCTACTATAAACAGGAAAACCACTTAAAATGTCATTACTGCGATAATACCCAGCCGGTTCCGTCAGTATGCCCTAAATGTGGCTCAACCGAGCTTCAGACAAGAGGCTTCGGTACAGAAAGAGTTATGAACGAGCTAATAAGAATATTCCCATCCCAGCCAATGGTAAGAGTGGACAGACAGGCTGTAAAAAGTTCGCAGGATGTACAGGAAACCTTCAAATATATAAATAATCCTGGACGCATGATAATAATCGGGACAAAAATGATAACCAAAGGACTCAACATTCCCGATCTGGAACTGGTTGTAGTTCTGGATTGCGAAAGATACTTCAATATGCCCGATTATAACGCTTCTGAAAACAGTTCGGCTCTTTTAATGCAGGTTGCTGGAAGATCAGGCCGGAAAGAACGAGGACGGGTAATGATACAAAGCTTCAATCCAAAAAACGAACTTTATAAATTTATATTAAACCATGACTATGACTCAATTATCTCAGCCGAAACAGAAAACAGGAAAAAGTACCTGTACCCTCCTTTTACAAATCTTATAATTATCCTTGTAAAAGACTCACAGGAAGAAAACCTAAATAAAAAAGCTCTTAAGATATATAAAAGCCTTTGCTCAGACTTAGACAGAAAGATGCTCCTCGGACCGGTCAAACCTTCTGTATACAAACTGAATAACTTTTTCAGACTAAGTATAATCGTCAAAATCAGTACCCTGGATCTGCAGATATTCAGGCAGATCTACTCCGAATACAGAAACTCTGTTAGTATTTACATAAATCCTCCGACTACCATGATTTAACAAAGTTTGACTTATAAGCCGCTTAGTGGTATCATATAAGTAAGCACCAATACTCTACGGAGGTGATTTTATGGATTATAAAGTTTTGGCAAGAGATTTCCAGTTGACTCCGGCAATTGAAGAGTACCTTGAAAAAAGAATGGCTAAGCCAGACAGACTACTTAGAGTTCATGGTGACTTGATTTCCGTTCCCGATGTTAAGATCGAAAAAGAAGGAGGTATATATAAGGTAGAGATAACAGCCCACTTCAAAAAAATAAACAAAATCATAAAAGTTGAACAGCGCGGCGGCGATCTTTACGAGATTATAGACAACGTTACCGATTCTTTTGAAAGAAAGATTAACAAAATGAAGACCAAACTCCAGGAACATTTTTCCGATACTGTCGAGTACGATATACCGCCTAGAAAAGATGCTTTTGTACAGGATAAAAGTATGGACATTATAAAAAGACAAAAAAGGTACGATCTGTCCATTATGACAGTAGACGAAGCGGTTCTTCAGATAGATATGCT
>JAKPQU010000591.1 GCA_029555925.1 Bacillota bacterium | reverse complement strand
CAGATGAAAATTCCTCAGATAAACCTCTCTCCTGACAGTATCGAGAAAAAAGCAACGAAGATAATCCCATCAGTTACTGATAAGGCTCTTAACATGGGATATGGAGGTGAATGGAATTATATTTCGGCTCTTTCTTCAGACTTTCTTTCAAAAAACTATTACGGCAATATTGTCAATACAAGTGAAGCAGCCGGTCTTGCTGACGGGAAGCGAAATCTTCTCGAGATTAAAAAGATGGTTGATGCACAGTTCGAGAAAGAATCCCCTTTACAGGATATTATAAATTATTATACAGTGCTTAAAGAGGCCGGATTGATGAAATATTGATTTCCGGCAAAAAGAATTATGAAAGGAGTAAGTTTAATTTTGTGAAAAAATTAAATAGATATAAAGTATTAATATAATAAAAAATTTATTATTTTACAAAAATATTTGATTTAAAGAACAGTAAATTACTTACATATGAAAAAATTCATATTCTATTTTCTTCTGATATTAGTTCTTTCTGGCCTTGGTTCTCAGGCACAGGATAAAAATGTAAATCTTCCTGACGGGTCGAAATTCAATTTCATAATTATAAGTGATTATGGCAGGAACGGCTACTACAACCAGAAGGAAGTCGCCGGCGTAATGGGCAACATTGCAGGAGAATGTAGTGTGAGGTTTATTGTAACAGGAGGCGACAACTTTCAGACAAGTGGTGTCGAAAGCACTTCCGACCCTCTGTGGTTATCTTCTTTCGAGAATATCTATTTTCATCCTTCATTGCATGTTGAGTGGTATCCATGCCTTGGGAACCACGATCACGGTGGCAATATACAGGCACAGATTGACTACTCTAATATAAGCCGCCGCTGGAAAATGCCTGCAAGTTACTATACACTTGTAAAGACCAGAGATGATGTTAGCATAAGACTTGTGATACTTGATACTTATCCACTTGTTCAAGGTTTGGGAAGTCCTGACAAAAAATATACCAGAGAAGATGCTTTGAAACAAATTCACTGGACAGACAGTGTGCTTACTGTGGAGAAAGAAGACTGGGTGATAGTGGTGGGGCATCATCCCGTTTACAGTGCTCACCCAACACGGCATAATACGGAAGAACTGGTGCAATATCTGAATCCGGTTATGAAGAGACACGATGTTGATTTTTATATCGGTTCCCACGATCATATATTTCAGCATCTTAAAGACACTGCAAGTAAAATTGACTATTTTGTTAATACCGCAGGCTCACAGGTACGCAGTGCGGCAAAAAATAACATGACTGTCTTTACCGCTTCTTCGCCAGGTTTCAGCATAGTATCGGCAACTAAAAAAGACCTTTC
>JAKPQU010000588.1 GCA_029555925.1 Bacillota bacterium | reverse complement strand
AAATTAAATAAGGGCTAATTTATTGTCTGTAAAACAAATTAAATAAGGCAAATTATTTTTCTTCGTAAGAGCCTGTCAGGCAGAAGCTGATAAATGGTTACTAATTTACCTGTAGCGGTACTAAGCTTTAAGTTAAAAACTATTATAACTGATAACTGATAACTGGTAACTGGTAACTGATAACTGGTAACTGATAACTGATAACTGGTCACTGAAAAAAAGGAGGTTTTATAAAATGAACAGAAGAACGTTTTTGAAAAGTGCCACGTCCCTTGTGGCAGGTGTTTTGCTCGGTGCATGCAGTAAAAAGAGCGGTTTTGCAGCAGTAACAGGAATTGCTCCCAGAAAATTGAGACAGAATAATCTGAAATCAGGTGTTTTCGTTGCAGAAGGGAAAGACCCGAAAGCTATGATAAGGGCGGCTCTCAAAGAAATAGGAGGACTGGAATCTCTTATTAAAAAGGGTGATACTGTTGTGGTAAAACCCAATATTGGCTGGGATCGTACTCCTGAACTGGCTGCAAATACCAATCCTGACCTGGTGAAGGAACTTGTAACCATGTGTTATAAAGCAGGAGCTAAAACAGTTAAAATTTTTGACAGAACCTGCAATGATGCAAAAAGATGTTATAAAAACAGCGGTATTGCAAAAGCGGCAGAAGAAGCAGGAGCAAAAGTGGATTATGTAAGTGAATCCTCCAGTTTTTATGATGTTGTTACCGCGCCTGATGCTGTTACCCTTAAAACGTGGAGTGTCTATCAGGATGTAATGAAGGCCAATGTTGTTATAAATGTACCCATACTCAAACACCACGGCATTTCCGGCCTTACTGTAAGTATGAAAAACCTCATGGGTATTATAGGGGGAGACAGGGGAGAAATACATCAGGGTATAGATAAAAATCTGTCTGATCTGACAAGAATAATCCCTGTGGAACTTGTTGTAGTCGATGCCTACAGAATTCTTACCGGACATGGTCCTCAGGGAGGAAATGCCAGTGATGTCCGCCTGGGAAATCAGATAATAGTATGTACGAATCCCGTTATGGCAGATGCCTATGCCACTAAATTATTCGGCCTTGAACCTTCCAGGACAGGTTTTCTTAAAGTTGCTTCCGAAAGAGGCCTTGGCGAGATAAATGTAAGTAAGATGAAGATAAAAAAGATTAAAGTGTGAAATCGTGATGGGTGATGTATAACGGGTAATGCTCTGAGTTACATCATGCATTATTCATTATATGCTCTTGGCAGTAAGGGACTGTAAAAGGGTTATTTTTGAACAGGCCCTGATGATAAGGAGAATTTTATGACTTATAATGATTTATTGGAAATTTCGAAAAAAGCGGAAGGTGATACGAAAAATTTCAGAGATGAAGTGAAAGATATAGAAGAATATAATCAACTTAAAGTATTGAAATCATTTATATCTCATGGAACTTCTGATTTTCATTTTTCTGGTTCTTCCGGCTACGGCTACCATGACAGCGGAAGAGACCTGCTGGATGAAATCTATGCAGAAGTGTTCGGAGGAGAAAAAGCACTTGTAAGATGGCAGTTCGTCTCGGGAACCCATGCCATAAGTTCGGCCCTTTTCGGCATACTTCGTCCCGGCGATGAATTTCTTTCAGTTACAGGTCAGCCATATGATACACTCGGTAAAGTAATAGGGCTTGTGCCGGGTGTTAAAGGAACATTAACTGACTGGAGGATAAATTACAGAGAAGTACCTTTACGTGAAGACGGCATTGTTGATATAGAAGCCTTTGAACGATATATAACGAAAAATACGAAACTTGCTTTTATTCAGCGTTCCAGAGGATATTGCTGGAGAAAAAGCCTTACTGTAGATGATATTTCCCTTATTGTTAAAAGGCTTAAAGAAATAAAACAGGATATAATAGTTCTTGTAGATAACTGTTATGGTGAATTTACGGACAAAAAAGAGCCTCTCGACGGTGGAGCAGATATAATTGCAGGTTCTCTTATAAAAAACCCGGGCGGTGGTATATGTCCTACAGGAGGATATATTGCAGGCAGGGAAGACCTTGTGGAACTTGCAGCAGGAAGACTTACCGCACCGGGGATAGGAAGTGAAGTAGGCACTTCCATGTATATTAACAGAACTTTATACCAGGGACTTTATCTGGCTCCTTTACTCGTAAGTCAGGCTCTCTGTGGTATGATATGGGCAGGGACCATGTTTGAATATTTGAATTATATTACTTTACCGGCTAAAGGAGAAAAACGGGGTGATACAGTCCAGGCTGTAAAGCTCGGCAGCAAGGAAAAACTCATAAAATTCTGCCAGGGCATTCAGAGTAATTCTCCTGTAGACAGTCACGTAAATCTTGAAGGAGGATATACACCCGGTTACAGTGATAAGATAGTTATGGCTGCAGGTACTTTTATTCAGGGTGCATCACTTGAACTCTCTGCAGACGGACCTTTAAGGGAACCTTTTATTGCCTATCTTCAGGGCGGACTCTCTTATTTCCATATAAAATATGCTGTTCTCAGGGCTTTAGAGGCTATGGAGTGATTGGTGAGTCGTGAGTGGTGAGTCGTGAAAAGTGAACTGGGGAGTTTAATTAAACACCACGGGATTAAATACGCATCACGCATAACGCATAACGCATCACGAAACCACAGGTTACGCGTCACGATTATAACCCATCACACATCACACATACTCATAAATTTACCCAGATCCTTATATCTGTATCTTGCAAGATGATTGATATTAAGAAGTGACTGAAATGCTTCAATAGCTTCACCGGGTTTTTCATCCAGAAGGCACATGACACCGAGCATATAATGGGCCTGGGTAATTGAAGCGTTTATTTTTATAACCTCTTTTATCTCTGAAATGGCATCAGAAATTCTGTTAAGAATTAGGTATATTTTTGCCTTCAGTATTTTTGCCATACATTCCTTTTTATCTGTGTCTAAAATATGTTCAATCATGTTTAAAGCACCGTCATAGTCTTTGAGTTCCATATAAATTTTGGCAACCTGGGTTTTCAGGCATATTGATTCAGGGACTTTATTCATTGCTTCTCTGTATATATTAAGAGCTTTTAATAGTCTTACTTCTTTAGATACTGGAGTTTCGTAGGATTTTTTATACTCTTCAAGCCTCCGGGAATCAAATGCTCTGATATATTGAACATTGAGCTTTGAAATCTCTCTTATTATTTTGTCTATTTCATGTTTATATCCCGGAGGGAGCAGGCTTTCCAGGTCGGAAAAATCTTTTTCATAGAGGTCATAGAAAACGCATCTGTAGTACATGGAGTTTTCGCTTCTCTCGAGCATCATGGGGTAGAGGCGGCAGCTCAGAGGTCTCCACTGATAAATGGCACATTTTTTAGCAGTCAGATCTATATAGGGGCAGAGCGGTATTTCAATGCCCTCTTCCCAGGTTTTTACGTAAGAATTATTTTCACCGAGATTATAATTTATATAATCTATATAAAGAGGTACAAAAAGATGGCTTTCAGATATATTGATACAGCAGTTTATGCATGGCCCGCAGTCCCGTGAAACAGGAGCTATGTAATTGTTTAGTTCACTATGGAGTTTATCTAATTTATCGAAATAATATGTTTTTTCTGTCATAATATTTTCGTGACGGGTAACGCGTGACGCGTGATGCGTAGTTTCACCCTTCACTTTTCACTTTTCACGACTCACCAATCACCAATCACGACTCACCAATCACCAATCACGACTCACCAATCACCACTCACTAAATCTCATTCAAAGGATTTAACTTTATCAATTTTACCCTTATCCCTGGATTTTTATCCATAACCTGTTTCAATGCGGTCATGTTCAGTTTAAAAGTTTCTACTTTCTCTTTTGTTACAGCATTATAATCATAGACCGGATAAAACGGAGAAAAGGATATTTTTGCCAGAAAATCTCCTCTTCTTGCCTGATATATAAAAGTGTCTTTCAAAATTTCTACTGTACCTGATTTTATTAAATATGCAACTGTCGCCTTCTGTCCTTTTCTTATAAGAAAGGTATCTTTCGGAATGATTTCATAATCCATTATGGTCTGTAATTCTGTTTTCTGTGTGGCAGAAAGATTTTTCAATATTGTCTCATTAAATAACTGCCATGACTCGAGGTCTCGTATTATGGCCAGATTTTTAATTTTTTCCATGATGCCCCCATGGCTCAGTAATTCCAGCAGATCTTCCTGTTCTATGACCAGAGCTTTCAGAGGAGTTCTGCTATGGATAGACGCAGTTCTCGGTATGTTAAATATTATGGATGTTTCTCCGAAATAATCATAGGTGCTGTAAATCTTTAAAGGGTTACCGTTTACGGAAACAACTGCTTCTCCCGAGTGAATAATATAAAATTTCTCACCTTTCTGTCCTGTCTGAAGAATTTCATCTCCAGGAGAAAACTCTTCATAATAAGCCCTTGATATAACAGGAAGGGCTCTTAAGGGATTAAGATTACGAAAGAGATCGGTGTTTAATATTATATCCAGTTTTTCGTCCAGTAAATTCTGTTCTTCTCTGGATATATCGCATATGATGGTATGTTCAATGCCGCTTTTCGCCAGCTTGAGCCCTGAATCTTCCGGTATGGTTTTCTGACTTACATGTATTAAATAAAGTTTTTCTTTTATCTTATCAGAAAGACCTTCCAGGAATTTCACAGGTGTATGAATCGGAGGGATACCTGCTTCATGAATTATGATGGAATGGTTCCACGGGAAATTCAGGAATTCTTCCGCCCTGGCTTCAGTCATAATTTTTTTCTTCTCTACTTCTTTTATGGAAGGAGGATGGTTAAACATATCGGAACTGTAGACAAGGCTTTTATCATAAAAATATGTTTCAAACCATATGGTCGGTATGCTGTGAAAAGAATATTTAAATACGAATTTCCCTGACAGTATTTCATGGATCTTTCCTATTATGACAGGATGAAAATCAAACATTTTTTCGAGGAATTTAACCGGTATGTCAGTTATAAGAGAATATTTTTTGAGAAAACTTTCCTTTATTGTTTTAGTCGTATGAAGTCTTATTTTTCTTTCTTCCAGGATTTTCTGCAATGTTCCGCTGTCATGATCTGCGTGACAGTGTGTAAGTATTAAATCTCCTATAAGCCTGGGATTTATTCTGTTTTCTTTAATCCATCTCGTAGTATTTACAGGAGGATCTACCAGAATACCCCTGCGATTAATCCATATAATAAAACCTGTAGTTTTTTCTCCCGGATCAAAGCCATGACCTGAACCTATGACAGTAATTCCAAAATTCGGAGGACCATAACAGGAATTAATCAGTAACTTTCCGGGTTTATTTTCTGAAAATATAAAATCCTTCGGAAGAAGAAAATGCTCCTGCCTGTCTTTTATTAAATAATTTTCTCTGTCCTGATTTATAATCTCAATATCATTGAATTTAAAAACTTCTCCTTCTTCCAGGGGAATATAATCTATAAAATCATCCATTACAGCAGACCGGCCGAGTTTCGGCTCAAATTTAAAATAGCTCATCTCCTCTTTCAGTTTCGGAAACGTTTTTGCTTTTTTACCTTCCAGATAGTCCTGTTCTATTGCAGGATGAGAAGGGCCGTAAAGGGCTTCTTTTATAACAGAAATAATTTTTTTTTCGCTTTTTTTCGGGCCTATTAAGATTGTTTTTCTGTTTTTTACGTAGAAATTGTAGTAAATAGGGAATTCGAAATCTGCCGTACTTATACCATATTCAAAAGAAAATAATTTTGCCGGTATAAGAAATATCTGAGGCACATTACCTTCTCTTACCATCGTATCTTTAATTGTTTCCGGTATGGCCCCGACCTGTACGGACCCGGCAGATGTTCTGGCAATAATACCGCCTCTGGGAAGAACAGTTATATCTTCCTTCATATAACAGTTACCATTTCCTCCCACGTAGTTATTCCTTCTTTTACAAGTCTTGTAGCGTCTTCTCTCAGGGTAAGCATACCTTCACGTCTTGCCAGTTCAGTCAGTTCAATAGTGTCTGCACCTGATACTATAAGTTTCTTTATACTGTTACTTATTTCCATAAATTCAAAAACACCTATTCTACCATGATAACCCATCTGACGGCAAAAATCGCATCCTGTTCCTCTGGATAAGTCAATACCTGCAAGCTCTGCTCTTAAATCTTCAGAAATATCTGCATCGGGTGAGAGCTTATATAGTTCGGCGCAGTTATCACAGACTTTTCTGACAAGCCTCTGGGCTATGACACCTATAAGGGTTGATGCCAGCAGATAGGGAGGCACTCCCATATCCACAAGTCTTGAGATTGCTCCCGGAGCATTACGGGTATGAAGTGTCCCCAGAACCAGATGACCTGTGAGGGCTGCCTGAATACCGAGTTCTGCCGTTTCCTGGTCTCTTATTTCACCAATCATGATTATATCAGGATCCTGTCTTAACACTGACCTGAGTGCCGTGGCAAAGGTAAGATCGACCTTTGGATTGATCGGTATCTGATTTATTCCGTCTATTGTGAATTCTACAGGATCTTCAAGGCTTATAATATTTGTTTCAGATGATTTAAGGTAATTTAGAGCTGCATAAAGAGTGGTAGTTTTACCGCTTCCTGTAGGGCCTGTAACTAAAATCATCCCGTCAGGCTGTCTTAACATACGTAAGAATTTCTTTTCTTCCAGGGATCTGAGCCCTAATTCCGATATACCGTATAATGCAACAGATTTATCAAGGATTCTGAGAACTATCTTTTCTCCGAGTGCTACAGGAGTAGTGGATACACGAAAATCAATCTTTTTTTCTCCTATTTTCATTTCTATCCTTCCGTCCTGCGGTCTTCTTCGTTCTGTAATATCAAGGTTTGATATAATCTTTATTCTGGATACGACAGGAGCAATAGCTTCTTTAGGTATGACCTGTATGTCATGGAGAACTCCGTCTATCCTGAATCTTACAAGCATACCTTCTGTTCTCGGTTCGAAATGAATATCGCTGCTTTTCATTGCTATAGCCTGCGTCATTACAGTATCTATAAGTTTTGACACAGGGGTAGTGCCGACCATGACATCTTCTTCTTTATCGAGTTTTCCTTCTGCTCTGTCCCTTTCTATTTCTGCCATAACTTCTTCCATAGGAAGTGAACTGCCGTAATATATGGCAATAGCCTTCTGTATATCAGCTTCAGGGGCATATACCATTTTTATCGGTCTTTTGAGTCTCGTTCTTAAATCTTCTTCTATTTCTACATCCATGGGATCCGACATGGCTACAATCAGTTTTTCTTCATCAAATCTCATAGGAATAACAGAGAAATGCCTTGCAAAGTCTGCGGTTACAAGACTGACAGCATCTTTGTCAAGTAGATACTGCGACAGATCTACATAATCTGCTGCATAGAAAAATTCAAGAACCTGATCCTTCAGGGTTCCTGTTACAGCTTCTATTTTTATTAATGCCTGCGGCAGTGTAATGCCTGTAAGTCCTACTTTTTTGAGGGCTTCTTTAAGATGCTGCGGACTTATAAGTCCTGCTTTCGCCAGAAGGTCACCCTTCCTCTGTTCCATTTCCATAAGTTTTCCCGAAGGCATTCTCGGAGGCGGTTCATCGTCTTTTTCCGGAGATGTATAATAGTTTATCATTTCTATTAATCTTTCAGGCATTGTATTATATTTAATCAGATATGCACAGGCACCTATATTTATCGCATTTCTGTGATCATCGGCATTATCAAAGTTTGACATAATTATTACAGGAATTTCAGCTGTTTTTGGATCTGCTTTCAGTCTTTTACATACATCAAATCCGTCTAAATCAGGAAGCACTGAATCAATAAGGATAATATCGGGCTGTTTTTCTTTTGCTTTTGCCATTCCGAGACGACTGTTGTTTGAAGTCAGTACCTTGAGTCCTGCCCGTTCAAGTTCTGTCTGCCATATTTTCAGCATAACATAATTATCTTCTATTATAAGGACTGTTTGTGCCATTGCCTGTTTCCTCCGCTCTTATTTGTATCTTAAGCATAAATAATACATATCTACTCTCGTGACGTGTAATGCGTAACGCGTCACGGGAGGAAAACGTTTATACATGCTTATGCTCAGGTCAGTAATTCGTAACGCGTAACCCGTGAAGGATGCTGTTACAATGAGTGTAATTCTATATTTTCTTCTATAAATCCTTTAGGGGAAATAAATTTCTTTGTCGTAAACTTGAACAGACTGGTGTGACAAAAATAAGAAAATAATTTTGTGAGTAAGCTTACATGTATAGAAGGATAGTTGCATAAATATATAGAATCTTTCTCAGTAAATAAAAAATCGACCGTTACAAATAATCCTCCCGTCACGCGTTACGCATTACGCGTTACGAAAATGGGGTGTATTATGTATAACAGCACTCTTTTTATAGCAGATGACAGCAAAACCGTACTTAAAGCTTATAAATATATATTCGATAAAAAAGAAATAGAAGGTTATTTTAAGTTAAAAATTTTTAATGACGGTTTGTATCTTTTGAATTATTTTAAACGTGAATATGAACATAAAAATAAAGTTCCTCTCTGTATTCTGGATATGAAAATGCCCCTTATGGATGGTATGACCACTGCTTCTGAAATCAGAAAAATTGATTCCGATGTTATTATAATTATAGTTACCGGTCAGGAAGATATAACTATTGATGATATAAGGGAACATTTAAAGCAGGATATATATTATATAAAAAAACCATTCAATGAAGAAGAACTCTACTGTCTTGTAGATTCCCTTATGAAAGGATGGAATAAAAACCAGGAGATCAGGAGATACAAAGAACACCTTGAGGAAGTGGTAGCCGATAGAACTGCAGAGCTTATAATGGTAAATGAACAGCTTCGAGCAAAAATAGCGGAACAGAAGCTTATTGAACAGGCATTGACACGTATGGCTAAAGCCATAGAACATTCGGGAGATATTATAATTATAACAGACATTAAAGGAAATATTCAATATGTGAATCCGGCTTTTACTGTTATAACAGGCTATCAAAGAGATGAGGTTATAGGCAGAACACCGGCCCTTTTTAAGAGTGGAAAACATGATGAAATATTTTATAAAAATTTGTGGCATACTATTACGGAAGGCAAGGTATGGACCGGCCATTTTATTAACAGAAAAAAAGACGGTACTTTTTATGAAGTAGAAGCTTCAATTTCTCCAATAAGAGATAAAGAAGGATATATTACCAATTACGTTGCTGTAAAAAGAGATGTAACGGATAAGATTAAACTTGAAAAACAGCTTTCACAGGTTCAGAAGATGGAAGCTCTTGGTACTCTGGCAGGAGGTATAGCTCATGATTTCAATAATATACTGTCTGGAATAATAGGTTATACCGAACTGTCAATCAATGAGGTGACATCCGGCACAGACGTTCATATGTTTCTTAAACAGGTTCTTAAAGCCAGCCTTCGTGCCAGAGAACTTGTGAAACAGATTTTAACCTTCAGCCGTCAGACTGAACAGGAGAGGAAGCCTCTGGAAATCAACCTTATTGTAAAAGAAGTTTTGAAGCTTTTAAGACCTTCTCTTCCTTCCAATATTGAAATAAGAGAAAATATTCAATACACTTCCGGCAAAATTCTTGCTGATCCCACACAGGTTCATCAGGTGTTGATGAACCTGTGTACCAATGCTTTCCATGCCATGAAAGAACATGGCGGAATTTTAGAAATTATATTAACTGATATTTATATTGATACGGATAATATAGATTTATACAAGGATCTCAAACAGGGGCATTATATAAAACTTTCTGTCTGTGATACGGGACACGGTATGACAAGAGAGATTCTGGAAAGAATCTTTGACCCATATTTTACTACGAAGGGGCAGGGAGAAGGTACCGGTCTTGGACTTTCCGTGGTTCATGGTATTATAAAAAGTTATAATGGCGAGATTAAAGTGTTCAGTGAGCCCGGTAAAGGCAGTACTTTTGATGTATACCTTCCGGAGATTACTGCGGAAGCAGTGGAAGAAGAGATTTTAGAACCTGTTCAGGGAGGGAAGGAAAAAATTTTGATTGTAGATGATGATGAAGACCTGGCCATCATGCTTCAGAGTATTCTGAACCGTCAGGGTTATGAAGTGATTGTGTCAACTGACGGTCTAGAAGCATTGAATATTTTTCGAGCCAATCCTGATATAGATCTTGTTATAACAGATCAGGCCATGCCTAACATAACCGGCACTCAGCTGGCACAGGAAATCTATGGTATCAGTCCTTCCGTACCGGTAATACTCTGTACTGGATTTACAGAAGAATTAAATATTGAAAAGGTTACATATCCGGGAATTAAAAAGTTTTTCATAAAACCATTTACTATAAGAAATATAGCTGAAGGTATAAGGGAAGTATTTTATGATATGGGAGATAAAAAAAGTTCACCTTTTCATTAACAGAATATTTACTGACATGACCATAAGCATGTAATGAAAAATTTTCTCCCGTTACGCGTCACAATAACCTGTAGAGGACATAAAATGAGAAATAAAACTATTTTTATAGCAGATGATGAAGAATATCTTTTCGGGTTATATAAAGATATATTTGGCAGTAAAAAGGGATTATCTTTAAAGCATGGAGATGAATACGGTTTTGACATCAAGCTGTTTAAAGACGGTACCTATCTGTTAGAATATTTTAGAAAGGAATATGAAAAAAATAATAGAGTTCCTCTCTGTATACTGGATATGAAAATGCCTCTTATGGACGGGCTTTCTACTGCTATGGAACTCAGAAAGCTTGATAACGATGTTATTATCATCATTGTTACAGGTTATACCGATACACCTCTTGAAACTATAAGGGAAAGTTTAAAACAGGATATTTATTATATACAAAAACCTTTTAATCCGGTAGAGCTTTACTGCCTTGTAGATTCTCTTATAAAAATGTGGAACAGAAATTCAGATCTCAAAGAGAGTGAAAAGAGCCTGAAAGAGAAACAGAAAGAGCTTCTTGTAACTCAAAAAGAACTTCATGATGCGATAAATCATGCAAAAGAAATGGCAGATAAGGCTGAAATGGCAAATATTAATAAAAGTGAATTTCTTGCCAGTATGAGTCATGAAATAAGAACTCCCATGCATGGAATCATCGGTATGTCAAGTATTTTACTAGATACGGAACTTACTCCTGAACAGAGGGAATATACGGAAATAATTTATAAAAGTTCAGATGCTCTCCTTACAGTTATCAATGATATTCTGGATTTTTCCAGAGTGGAGGCAGGAAAACTCGAGCTTGAACCGGTCGATTTTGACCTGAGAAAAATTATTGAAGAAATAATGGATCTTCTTGCTATAAAAGCACATCAGAAGGGCATTGAATTGAACTGTCTCTTTAATGTTGATTTACCTTTTCTTTTGAGAGGTGATCCTTTCAGATTACGACAGGTTTTACTCAATTTGCTTGGTAATGCAATCAAATTTACGGAGAAAGGTGAAGTAATACTGGAGATTAATCTGGAAAAAGAAAGAGATAGTGATATTATATTACATTTCTCTGTTACCGATACAGGCCCCGGTATACCGGAAGATGCACTGGAGAAACTTTTTAAAGCTTTTTCTCAGCTTGAGAGTATGGCAGGGAAAAAATATGGAGGTTCCGGCCTTGGACTTGCTATTTCCAGAAGACTTGTGGAAATGATGGGCGGAACTATAGGTGTTAAAAGTAAAGCCGGTTTCGGGTCGAATTTTTATTTCACCTCTGTCTTTGAAAAACGTCAGGAAATAAGCACTTCTGAACATATTATACCTGTAGAACTTAAAGACCAGCGTATTCTCATAGTAGATGACAATAGAACAAACAGATTGATTTTAACAAAATATCTCTCTACGCTGGGATGCAGATGTGATGAAGCAGGGAATGGTATTTATGCTCTGGGAAAATTACATCAGGCCTACTCAGAGGGAGACCCCTTCAGAATAGCTATAATTGATAGAAAAATGCCGGAAATGGACGGAGAAACACTGTGTAAAAATATCAGAAGTTCTGCTTCAATTAAGGATATGCTTATTATTATATTGACCTCACTCGATAGACGAAGCGAACTGGATGAATTATATTCTACATCTGTTGATGCATACCTTACAAAACCTGTGAAAAATGCACAGCTTTATAAAACCATTGTAACCCTTATAAATAATATAACGATTACAGAAGAAACGCACAGGGGAACTATGTTTAAAATGCCTGTTTCTTCCTCTGCAGATAAAATCCGCATTCTTATTGTAGAAGATAATGAAATTAACCGTCAGGTTGCTCTTCATATTACAGGTAAACTCGGTTACACAGGAGATGTTGTCAGCAGCGGTGCAGAAGCATTAAAAGCTCTTGAAGTCAGGCACTACGATCTTGTACTTATGGATATTCAGATGCCAGAAATGAACGGCTTTGAAACTACAACAATTATTCGTTCCCCTTCTTCAAAGGTTTTGAACCATAATATCCCTGTAATTGCTATGACTGCCTATGCATTAAAAGAAGATTATGAAAAATGTATGAATGCAGGAATGGACGCTTATATTTCAAAGCCTGTTCATCCTGATGAACTGTTTGCATTAATAGAAAAACACATAGAGAGAGAGAGTAAAGATGAGAAATATACACCCCTTCGAATAAAGGCACCTGCAGTCAATAAAGATTCTAAATTCAATGAAATGGAAATCTTCGATGAAAATGTTTTGCTCAGACGTCTTGCAGGGGATAAAGATTTTCTTAAAGAATTGATAAAGAAATCCTGTGAATTTATACCGGAACAGATAGAGAAACTGAAAAAATATAAAGATAAAAACAAGTTCAGTGAACTGAAAATACTTTCCCACAGTATGAAAGGAACCTTTGCCAATATAGAAGCAAGGATTCTAAATAAACTGGCTGTTCAGCTTGAAAGGGCTTCGGAAGAAAAAAATACATCCAGAATTGCTGAAATTATAGAAGAAATGGTAAAGGAATTTGATAAATTTTCTCATGTTGTCGAAAAAAACCTTTTTCTATAATTTTCTCTACCATGTAATTTACCGTTTTCTTTGATATTACTGAACATAAAACAATACAGGAAGAAATTATGTCTGCAAGACAGATGCTGCAGAAGGTTATGGATTCAATTCCCCAGTTTATCTGCTGGAAAGATCGTAACTCCGTTTTTCTGGGATGTAATAAAAATTATGCCAGAATGATTGGACTTTCCGACGCTGAAGAAATTGTGGGTAAAACCGACTGGGACTTACCATGGAAAAAAGAAGAAACAGAATTTTTTCTTGAATGTGACAGGAAGGTTATGGAATCCAATAAGCCTCAATATCATATTATTGAACCGGCTTTAAGAGCAGATGGAAGTCAATCCTGGCTTGATACAAGTAAAGTGCCCCTTCATGACGGACAGGGTAATGTGACTGGTATTCTGGTAGCTTTTGAAGATATTACGGAACGCAGAAATGCAGAGAATGAAATCAAAAGACTGAATACAGAACTGGAGCAGAGAGTGACTGAACGTACTGCCCAGCTTGAAGCTGCCAACAAGGAACTGGAAGCCTTTTCCTATTCCGTTTCTCATGACCTGAGAGCTCCTCTGAGAAGTATAAATGGTTTCAGCAGGGTACTGCTTGAGGATTATTACGATATTTTAGATGATGATGGCAGAGATTTTCTTAAACGTATCTGTTCTGCAGGTCAGCACATGTCGCAACTGATAGACGATCTTCTTGATCTGTCACGGGTCAGTCGGACTCATATGAATTATGAAGAAGTTAATATGACCTCTCTGGCTAAAACAATAATAGAAGAACTTCGCGGGAGAAACCCTGAAAGACAGGTCAGGTTTACCGTCAATCCCTCTCTTAAAGTAAGAGCAGATAATAATTTAATGAGAATAGTTCTGGTAAATCTTTTTGAAAATGCCTGGAAATTTACTTCAAAACAAACTTATGCAGAGATAGAAGCAGGTATGATTGTAAAGGACAGTAAAAATATTTATTTTGTTAGAGATAATGGCGCAGGTTTCGATATGAAATACGGTGACAAACTCTTTGCACCTTTTCAGAGAGTGCACAGTGCAGATGAATTTGAAGGAACAGGTATAGGTCTTGCCACAGTACACCGTATAATCAGACGTCATGGCGGAGAAGTATGGATAGAAAGTGCTCCCGGTAGAGGAACTACTGTGTATTTCACTTTATATTGACATTAATCTACTTCTTTTGTTACAATGAGCAGATAAATTTTTTTATCGAAAGGAGCTATTATATGTCAGATGTACTTCATAAATCTTTTTATTGTCCCAGCTTGAATAAAGAAATGAGATACTGCATTTATCTTCCTCCGAGTTACTGGAATAATAATAATGTCTATTATTCGTCTCTTTATCTTCTTCCAGGATTGATGGATTATGAGAAAACCTGGTGTGAAAAGGGTAGAGTCCATGAACATATGGATAATCTCATTTACAGCGGAAGAACAGGTGAAATGATAATAGTAATGCCGGATAAAGATGATGCAGCTCTTAATCCTCATATGAAAGAAGCTTTTGCTTCCTATCTGGGAAGAGATCTTCTCGGTCATATTGAATATGAATATAGAGTTATTCCATCCAGAGGTCACAGAGGGATTGAAGGATTGTCTCTCGGTGCAGGATGGGCAGTACGTATGGCTCTCTGGTATCCTGAAGTTTACTGCTCCATAGGTGCTCTGAGCGGCGGTTTCGGTGAGGAAACCTATAATCTGGTAATGGAAAAACAGGATTATCTGAGACACCTGGGTATGAGATTCAGAATAGGTGTCGGCACTGCAGAACCTGAGGTTATAGAAGGGAACAGGCATTTTTCCGATTTCCTTAGAAGCCTGGGTTTCTACTGTGAATTTGCCATAGATGAAGGCCCTCATGACTGGCCTTTATGGGTAAATCAGATTTATAATTCCCTCCAGTTCCATTATTATTCGTTTAATTCGTGATGGGTAATGCGTGATGCGTGACGCGAGGTAATTAACGATTATAAGAGAAAAAAAAGAAAAGATTGAAAGTTTTTACTTTCAATCTTTTAATTTTATAAAATAAATATCGATATGACACTTCCTGGGCAGAAGATTGTATGGCAGTAGCGCCGGGAATGGACTGACAGAGAGCAATACCGTCACGAAAGGTTTCGTCATCAAGCCATTTTTTTTCTTCTACTGACATTTTTCTTATGTATGCTATCATGGCAGGCCCTCCGAACGCAGTAAGGCCAAGCCTGAAAAAGGCAGATGCCAGAGAATATAATGACGGATTTTCTGTTAAATATTTTTTTTCAGTTAAGAGAAAAACCCCCTGATTTTATTTTTTTCCTGATTTAATTATGAAGGATTATGAAGTAAACTGTCAAGTATTTTCTCTTTACAGAAAGCATGTTATAATTATTTCACTTCTATTCTTAATGAGGTGAGCATAAATAATATATATGCTCTCGTAACGCGTAACGCGTGACGGGAGGAATATGCCTGTTACATGCTTATGCTCAGGTCGGTAATCCTATGTCATACGTCTTGAAAAGGAGGTTATTATGCACAGAAAAATATTAAAAATAGATCTGGAAACAAAAAAATACGACATATCGGAAGACAGTGAACTTTATAGTCAATGGATGGGGGGTACAGGGGCAGGTACAAAATTGTTAAACAGGGAATGTCCTGAGGGTATAGACCCGCTGGATCCGAAAAATCCGGTTATATTTAATACGGGCCCTTTAAACGGCTATTTCCCTGTAATAACAAAAACTGTTGCCATGTTCAAATCACCTCTTACCGGAAACATGGGTGAATCTCATGGAGGAGGACGGTTTTTTCAGGGTATGAACAGTGCAGGCTTTTCATCTATAATAATAACAGGGAAAGCGAAAAAGCCATGCTATATATGTATCTACAATGATAAAGTAGAGTTCAAAGATGCAGGCTCCATCTGGGGCCAGTCTGCCCCTGCCACAGAGAGGATTTTGAGAGAAGCAGAAGGAGGTAAAGGGAAACTCTCTGTTGCCAGAATTGGCCCGGCAGGAGAGAGACTTTCCCGGTTCGCCTGTGTTACAGTTGACGGTTCCCGCCATTTTGGACGTCTCGGTATAGGTGCAGTACTGGGAAGTAAAAATCTTAAAGGATTTGTTATTGGAGGAACAAAATCTTTACCGGTATTGGATAAAAAAGAATATAATAAATTTTACAGTGAAATTTATACTGAGATTAAAGAATCAACACTTATGAAAAAATATCATGACTACGGAACCTCTGTGAATGTAATACCTCTCAGTAAAATAGGAGGTCTCCCTACAAGGAATTTTTCCCAGGGATATTTTGAAGGCTCTTCACAGATTTCAGGCGAGAAATTTGCTTCTGATTATCTGATACAGCATACTGCCTGTGCACACTGTCCCGTAGGATGTATCCACATAGGAACACTCAGAGAGAAATTCTCAGAACCATGCCACTATAAGACAGTGAAAGTTTCCTATGATCATGAACTTATCTATGCTCTGGGAAGTAATCTGAGTATAAGTTATGCCCCTGATATATTAAGATTACTTGAATATATTGAAAAACAGGGATGGGATGCCATAAGTATGGGGGTTACCCTTGCCTGGGCTACAGACGCATTTCTTCATGGCATAATAAATTTAAAGCAAACAGAGTTGCCTTTAGCCTTCGGTGATACATCTACCTATATGGAAATGATGAGAAGAATTGCTGCAGGTTACAATGAGTTTTACAGGGATCTTGAGGCAGGGGCAGATTACTGCGGAAGAAAATACGGAGGCCTTGACCTTGCCATATGTTTCGGAAAAAATGAGTCTCCTGGATATATGACGGGAGAAAATACCTATCTTGGCTTCTGTGTGGGCAACCGCCATTCCCATTTAGACAATGCCTCTTACAGCCTTGATCAGAAACTTCTTACCACTCAGATAGATGAAGTAAAACAGGTGGAAACGCTCCTTTCTGAAGAAAGATGGCGTTTTATATTGAATAGCCTTGTAATATGCCTTTTTGCCAGGGAAATATATAAAAAAGACAGGGTAATTAAACTGTTGAATCTTCTTGGCCATTCCTGGGATGAACAGAGTCTGGATGATTTAAGTAAAAGAATACATATGGAAAAAATGGCTTTTAAGATGGCAAATGGTTTTGATCCATTTTCGTTAGAACTTCCCGGTAAGCTTTACAGGGTAAAATCTGCAGGAAATTACCCGGATGAGGAGAGTTTTAAGAGGAAAAACAAACTTTACTGGGAAATGGCAGGAATTACAGAACAGAAATAAATAGTGTAAATAGTGAATAGTGAGCAGTGAATAGTGAAGACATCTTCCATTTACTGCTCACTGTATTTTATCCGGAGTTACGCATTATGTCACTGCGAGGAGCGAATGGATTTGCCTCGTTTCGCTCGCAATGACAGGATTCTCTTTACATTTTGCGCAGGTACTGTTTTATTTATATATGATTTATGTTAACAAAATATTAACAAAATGTTAACATATTGTTAATATTGTTAATATTTTGGAAACATTTTTTTGGTATAATTTTAATAGATAATGAAATAAAATAAGGTGGTGTTAAAAATGTCAGAGGAATTAGTAGAGGAATTTTTAGGGGAATTGGTTCAGGACATTTATGTAATACCTTTTACCGGTCTTCCGGAAGAATTTCATCAGATGAATAATGAGATGATAACCGGTAGTGATACAGAATTGCCCTTTACCGGTATTTCCGACGTTTCAGGAAAGCTTAATAAGAAGGTTGTAACAGATTTTTCCACTGTTAAAAAGATAAATATTGCCATCAACATAATTAACTATATATTCACTGCAGTTTTATCCGTTATTACTTTAAGATTTGCTTTTTTAATCTTCGGAGTAAAGGATAATATAATTTACACAGTAACAGGTCTTTTTTTATTTCCTGTCTTTCATATGCTTGGTACTGTACCATCTGTATCACCTCCTCATGTGGAACGTGAATCCCTTATAGCTATAGCTTTATATGCCATTATGGTTTCTTTCATATCAGCCGTGGCCAGCCTTGTGAAGAAAATGATAAAGAAGAAAAATACAGGGTGAGACGTGAGTCGTGAAAAGTGAAAAGATACCTACCCGTCACGCGTTACGCGTTACACGTAACGATTATAGTGAGTCGTGAACAGTGAACGATAAAGATTACTTTTATATAGTAATATAACTGTTCACTGATAACCGGTCACTGATAACTGGTACCTGATCTAATATTTCCCTGAAGCTCTGAGGGTGATTTTCCTGTTATCCCATGCTTCAGTATAATTCGGGTCAATATTTAACGCTTCATTATAGCATTCCAGGGCTTCTTCATATTCTCCCTGGTTGTGCAGTGCTACTCCTTTATAATTCAATGCTCTTACATATCTGGGATTAATATCCAGTACCTGATTGTAGCAGTCTATGGCTCCGTCATAATCCCCTCTGTTATAAAGACAACAGCCTTTTTTTATGAGTATTTCTATATCCTTCGGGTTAATATCCAGTGCTTTGTTATAACAATCTTCAGCTTCATCATATTCTCCGAGTTTTGAAAGGGATAGTCCTTTGTTAACAAGAGCATCTATATATTTGGGGTTGATGTCCAGTGCTTTATTGTAGCAGTCAATGGCTCCTTTATAGATAAACATATTGTGAAGCGCTATACCCTTGTAGTTCCATGCCTCGAAGATATTCGGATTTATGTCTAAAATCCTGTTGTAACAGTCTATAGCTTCTTCATATCTGCCGTTATTTGCCAGTGAGTTACCTTTTTCGAATAATTCTTCTATTGTTTCTCCTCTGCATAGAGAAATATTAAACATCAGTATTAAAATTGTTAAAAAAAGATTTATTCTTTGATTCACATGGGATCCTCCTTATTCGTAAATTCTTACTTCAAAGGAAAAGTTTTTATCTACGAGACTCTGAATTATTGAAGCAAATGTATCTATATGTTCGGAATATATATACATAGACACTCCGCTGTGTTTCTTTTCATGTTTTTTTATGTTTTTTACCTGAAAATCCTGGTAACTTGTAAAAGAACCACCTGCTTTATCTATATCTTTCATAAGTTTTGAATAATTTAACAGATCCTGGAGGCTATGTAATTTTTCTTCAAAAATAATATCAACTTTTACGGATAATTCCCTCTCGAGCCTTTCCTTTAAATATTGGACAGATTCTTTAATATCTTTTCCTGTATAAACAGCATACATAATAAATTACTTCTTTTCTAAAATTAAAATCGATTCTTTCATACTTCACGTTTCTATAAGGTAAGTTTCTGCAAGATGTCTCTTAATCTGAAAGAATAAATTTTATTCAAATTAAGACTTATCTGCGGGTAGCTTCTTAGCATGCCAAGAAAATCTTCCCTGTATATAGATAATAATTCAGCACTTTGAGAAATTATCTTTGCATCTGTTGCCCTCTGCCCTTCATCTACAACCCCCATATCGCCGCAAATATCACCTTCTTTAATATGGAGTACCATTACAGATTTTTCCGGGGAAGAAGTCATTGTTTTATAAAGGGCTATTTCGCCTGAAGCAACAATATAGACTCTGTTCGCTTCCATTCCTTCTCTGTATAGAACTTCATCTCCTCTGTGAGTGCTTACATGAAGTAAAGTTACTATTTCTTCCATGTCTGATAATGGGAGACCAGAAAAGATAGGAATAGAGCCAAGAAGCTCAATATCCAGTTTGTAAGTCTCTCTGCCAGGAATAATTGTTTCTTCTCTTTCTTCCGGAACAGGAATATCTGTAATTTTGTCTATCTGTTGTTCCAGATTTTCATGTATCTGTTGCTCCCGCTCTGTATAAATTTCAGGCGTAATTTCTGCTGCAGTATTATCGGAAGGTTCTTTTGTTTTTTTCTGTTTTTCTTTTTCATAATAAGATTTTATATCTTCTATGATCTCTCTGGCTGTTTTGCCGAGAAGCTGTCTTATAAAGGCAGCTTTTTCTCCCCCTGATGTTATAAGGTGATTGGCAGAAGTTAAAAAAGATTTCTGTTTCTTTTCCAGACATTTTTCGAGAAGTTTCAACCCTGTATCAAATTCTTTTACAGATTTTAAAAATAAATTTTTTATCTGAAGTTCTCTTTCCTGTGATATTCCTTTAGATTTAAAGCCGAAATTATCAAAACCTTTTCCGAATTTATCCAGTTTTTCTTTTTCCGATTGTAAAATAAAACGAAAATCTTCTTCTGAAATAAGATCTACCAGGAACTCCTGACATTTTTTGTTCACATACTGGTAATCCATGGCAGCCCGTGAAACAGGGATTTTATATTTCTCTTCATCTGTTTCTTCAGGTGTTTCCTCTGAAATTTCTTCCCGGTCGTCTTTTTCCGAAGAAGATATGTTTTTTGAGAATTTTTCCAGAAATTTCCTCGGATCTCTGTGGGATTTATATTCTTTATATATACCCATATAGTTATTACCTTTCAGTGACTAAGTACCGCTCCATATAAATTAATAACCCTTTTATCAGCTTCTGCCTGACAGGCTCTTACGAAGAAAAATAAATTGCCTTATATAATTTGTTTTACAGACAATAAATTAGCCCTTATTTAATTTTTAATACTATAGAAAAAACTAATTTTTCTTCTCCAGAGCCCGCCAGGCAGAAGGTTTTTACGGATACCATTTGACCTGTTACGGTACCAAGGTTTAAGGTTTCAGGTTTATAGTTTAAGGTGTTCAGCCATGAAAAATAGTTTTCAACTCTAAACCCTCAATTCTAAACTCTCAACTCTAAACTCTCAACCATATAAAAATTCCTTATAAAAATAAAAAAACCTTTCGGCTTTTTTATAAAATCAAACAACTTTATTTACACTGAACAGTGCAAACATATATTAATTAATTATATTATCAGTTTAATTAACCTTTAAAACAGAGACGATATGCGCCAAATGGAAGTATCTGGACATGAATATTTGATTTTACTTCCAGATTATCTATCCTGTTGGTATATTCCATATTTTCCAGGTCAACAGGGCTGGTTCTTCTCATTTCCATCAATAATAACTGTGCTTCGACACTCAGGGTAACACGATCTTTTAGCCAGACCGATTTTTCCTGTCCATGAAGTCCCTGTGCCTGTCCCTTACGTGAGATTTCTGTCATTTTTTTGCCATGAATTGTATCTACCCTTGTGCCAAGAGTAATGCCCGGTTTTTTCCTTCTTGCTGATACAGCATTAATGGCAGCTAATCCATCATCATTTTGTCTTCTCTGGGCCATATCTCTCCCCCCTGACTTAATTTTTTCAAAATTACCTGGTTTAATTATATCATATTTAATAGAAAATTTGTTAACATAGTGTTAAATTTTTGTAACATTGTTTGGAAAATTTATTATAAGATGATGAATTATAAATGTGTCTATAGTATAATATATTCGTTATGTGTAATGCGTGATGCGCAGGGATTAAACCCGTTACGCGTCACGACGACTTATATTCTAATAAGTTATGAAATACACTATAAATCCGTTACGCGTCACGCAAGCATATATGTATTATTTATGCTTAGTACCGTAACAGGTAAATTCGTAACCAAAATCTTATATATCGTGACGCGTAACGCGTAACGCGTGACGGGAGCAAAAACGTTATGTATAAATATGATACATAATTTTTTTGGATACCTTTTTACCTTGAGCGGTACTTAGCTCAGTAACTATAAAGGATGGCCATCTATGTTATTCGGTAAAAAAACCTGTCTCAGACGTCCCGAAAAGGAAGATTATCCAAGAATCTGGTTCTGGTGGAATGATCCTGAAATACACAGCCTCTTAAATATTCATCCTTTCCCTCCTTCCTTTGATGATGTAGAAATCTACTATAATAACAGTATTTTTGATAAAACAAAAGAATTTTTTATTATCCATGCTTTCGATAAAAAAACAATAGGTACGATAGATCTCTATGATATAAGGTGGAGGGAAGGTTCTGCTTCTATTATTATAATGATAGGTGAAAAGCAATACTGGCACAAAGGTTATGGAACAGATGCTGTACTGACTTTAATTGATTTTGCTTTTAATGAACTTTCATTGAGAAGGATTGAAGTGTATGTGGCAGAATATAATAAAAGAGCCATAAAATGCTATGAAAAATGCGGCTTTAAAGTAGAAGGATGTCTCAGAAAAAAGCTGCTGGTAGATGGAACATATTATGATCAGCATATTATGGCTTTACTTATGGAGGAATATAAAAATGTTCTGGCGTAAAAAGGAGAAAGCAGAACTTGTATTTTATCCCCAGAAAGGTACTTCAGGAAGTAATGCTCTGGCACAGACTCCGTGGCCAAAATTTCGTGGTAATCTTCAGAATACCGGCCTCAGTGTATATTCAAGACCCCAGAGAGGAAGAAAGCTCAAGTGGAAATTCAGAGTTAAGGATAATATTTCTTCTAGTCTCGTAATAGGACCTGATAGCACCCTTTATTTCGGTTCATGGGATAAACACCTCTATGCACTGGATAATAAAAGAGGAAAGATGAAATGGAGATTCATTACAGGAGGCTATATAACATCTACTCCTTCAATCACAAAATCAGGTACCATATATTTCGGATCCAAGGATAAACATCTCTATGCCATAAATCCTGACGGAACTCTTAAATGGAAATATTTTATAGGTAAAAGCATTACTTCTTCCAACTCTATAGATGATGACGGAACAATTTATATAGGTTCATGGAACGAACATCTTTATGCTGTCGGTGCGGACGGAACCATTCATATAGGTTCTCTTGATTTTTCTCTTTATGCCATAAATCCTGACGGAACTCTTAAATGGAAATTCGGAACAGGAAACCTTATAGAATCCTCTCCTGCCATAGGAAAAGACGGAACTATCTATGTGGGAAGCGGTAATCCCTATCTTTATGCTATTTCAAGAGATGGACAGCTAAAATGGAAATTCAGAACAGATAATTTTATTTCATCTTCTCCTGCTATAGGAGAAGACGGTTCTATTTATGTAGGCAGCGGAGACTCCGCTCTTTATGCCATAAATCCCGACGGAACCTTTCGATGGGGTGTGAGAACAGGAAAGGAAATAGTCTCTTCTCCTGCTATAGGAAAAGACGGAAATATATATTTTGGTTCCTGCGATAATTATTTTTATTCCATAAACAGTGAAGGCATGCTCAGATGGAGTTTTAAAACAGGAGATTCTATAATCTCTTCACCTGTGATTGACAGTGAAGGCTTTGTATATTTCGGCTCCTGGGACGGATATCTTTACGCTTTAAGATCTGACGGACAGCTTCAATGGAAATTTAAAACAGGCGGTTCCATAGATTCTTCTCCCAGTCTGGATTCTGACGGAACTATTTATGTGGGATCAAGCGATAAATATGTTTATGCTATAGGGTAGAGGAACGTCACGCGTCACGCGTTACGCGTCACGCGTAACGATTCCTAATCCTTCAGCTTCATCAGAGGAAACAATATAACATCCCTTATGGACGGAGAATTGGTAAACAACATGGCAAGTCTGTCTATTCCTACTCCCATACCTCCTGTAGGAGGCATACCGTATTCAAGGGCTTCTACATAATCTTCGTCAAGCATCTGTGCTTCTAAATCCCCTGCATCACGTTGCTTCATCTGTTCCAAAAATCTTTCTTTCTGATCAAAAGGATCGTTTAGCTCGGAAAAAGCATTGGCCACTTCAAAATTAATTATAAAAAGCTCAAATCTGTATGTGAGAGTGGGGTCGTCTTCTTTTTTCTTTGCAAGAGGTGACAGTTCAACGGGATAATCCAGTATAAATGTTGGCTGTATCAGCTGCGGTTCAACGGTAGCCTCAAATATTTTATCTATCAGATTTGCTACACTCAGTTCATTAACTTTTTCTATGCCGAGTTCCTTTGCTTTACTTCTTGCAAAATTCAGATCTCTTAATTCCTTAAGACCTGTTCCTGCATATTTCTTTAACGCTTCATCCATTGTAAGACGTGTAAAAGGAGGTTTTAAATTTACTTTTTTACCTTCATATTCCAGTTCATATGTTCCGGTAGTATTTTCAGCTATTGATGCGATAATGTCTTCTGCAAGGCACATCATACCTTCATAATCTGTATAGGCTTCATATACTTCAAGGGTGGTAAACTCGGGATTATGTTTTGTTGAAATCCCTTCATTCCTGTATATACGGCCTATTTCATATACTTTCTCCAGACCTCCCACAATCAGTCTCTTCAGATGCAGTTCTGTTGCTATTCTCATATAGAGATCCATATCCAGAGCATTGTGATGTGTTATAAAAGGACGGGCATTTGCTCCTCCCGGGATAGTATTCATGGATGGTGTTTCGACTTCAAAGAAACCCTTCCTGTCAAGAAGTTCTCTTATGGATCTTACTATTTTTGTCCTTGTTATAAATGTCTTTCTTACATCGGGATTGACTATGAGATCAAGATAGCGCTTTCTGTAACGAATTTCTGTATCTTTTAATCCATGCCATTTTTCAGGCAGAGGTTTAAGACATTTTGCCAGAGGCACAAAATCAGTCACATATAAAGAAAGTTCACCTTTTTTTGTTTTAAAGATATTCCCTTCTACACCTACTAAATCTCCTATATCTACAAGTTTGAATATATCAAATTTTCCTTCTGCCAGATCATTTTTGCGAACATAGAGTTGTATTATATCGTCAAGATCCCTCATGTCCGCAAAAATAACTTTCCCGTGGCCTCTGACTGCCATAATTCTTCCGGCCAGTCTTACAGTTTCTTTACTTTTTTCTTCTTCTGCTACTGAGCCGTAGATTTTTCTCACTTCTGAGATGGAATGGCTTATATTATATCTTTCGCCATAGGGTTTTACATTCATCTCTTTCAGACGGGCAAGCTTTTCCCGTCTGAATTGAACCTGATCTATAATCTGTTCTTCCATAACTATTTCTCCTTATTTTGGCATTTCAGCATTTCGGCATTTCGGCATTTTTTGCTAATCGGCTGACCGCTGACCCGCTGACCTGCTGACCACTAAAAATCAATTCAAAATTTCCAGTATTTCATATTCCAGTGTACCTACAGGTGCATCTACTTTTATTGTTTCACCTGCCCGTGAGTCCATCAATTTTGTTCCTACCAGCGATTCATTTGAAATCTTTCCGTTTCTCGGATCACATTCTGCAGGGCTTACTATTTTATAAGTTTCTATTTGTTCTTTTCCTTTTTCACGTATTTTTACGGTTGAACCAATACTTACTACACCCTGTGGTAATTCACTTTCGTCAATTATAATAGCATTTTGCAGCATTTTTTCCAGATTCATAATTTCGCCTTCTACAAAGGCCTGTTCAAGTTTTGCATCTTCGTATTCGGAGTTTTCCCCTATTTCACCGAATTCCTTTGCCTGTCTTATACGCTGTGCAACTTCAGGTCTCTGGACAGCTTTTAAATAATGAAGTCTTCTTTTAAGTTCTTCATAACCTTTTTTTGTAAGTTTTGTCTGTGTTTCTGCCATTTTTTTACCTCCTAATTAATTCGTGAGACGTGAAACGTGATGCGTGATGCGTGAGTTGTGCTGCTCACCCTTCACTTTTTTACTAAATATGCCACTAACTCTACGATTTTATAATTACCGCTGTAATCGGAGTTATAACTGCAATTTATTCTTATATATTTTACCGGTCTGGGAGGGAAATTTATATACTGCCAGCTGTACCATTGACCATAACTTCTGTCAAGAAGAAGTTCCCAGTCCTTTTTATTTACAGAAGTTTCTATCTTAAACTGATAATAACTGCTGGATAAATCCCAGAAGAGTATATCTATTTTATTTATTAGATAGCATTTGTCAAGTACTACTGTCATGGGTTCATTTAAAAGAGCATAGGTAAAACCGTAATAAGAAGAATAACTTGTAGATTGTCCGTCAAGCATTGCACTGATGTTGCCCAGATCGTCTCTGGCACCTTCTACATAGGCTCCCAGGTCTTTAAGAGCTATATTTACCCCGTCTTCAGGTGTTATAACTTCCACACCCTGAAGATTTTCCGGATCTTTTGCAGGAGACGGAGAAGGTGACGTGGCCACATTGTCAGGTATGACCTGAAGCTTTACACTGGATATTAACATGTTTATCTGCTGGTTCAATGTTTCATATTCCCCTGCAGGGATTACAGAATATAACCTGTAAATCCTTTTACCTTTCCTGAGATAGATTTCTTCTACATTAATTTCTCCTTCCGGTGAGCTGAAATGACCCTTCAGAAATATACCTTTTTCTGCTGCAAAACTTTCAAGAGATTTTGCTGGTAAATCTCCTTTTTCCGTAAGAATAAAATTGTAGGCTCCGGAAAATAATTTCGGTACATCCTTAAAGTCTGCTTCTTCTTTACTGGAGAAATCCACGTAATCTATTCTGAAATAATACCCCTTCCCGTTTGTCGGACAGGCTACTATTATGGGATCATAATCTATTTTTCGCCAGCCCTGAGGTATCTGAAAGCTATAATAACCTTTAGTATTTTCTACTTCTTCTGCCAGTGAAACAGATGTGAACCATATAAATAAAAATAAAATAAATGCTGCCGTTTTACTGCTGTAATTCATCAATATAGGTTTTAATATCCCTGAGCTCCTTTTTTAAATGTTCCTTGTAGCCGGTTGACGGCTGTTCCATGGCTATTTTTAAATTATCATCATAATATTTTTGAAGTCCTGTTATTATAGAATTAACACCTTCTGCAACCATTTTCTTTTCTATTCTGGTTGTAGTGTCTCCTGTGAGATCCTTTCTGGTTCCGTAAGCAACAGCAGATTTTTCTCTGCCTTTTCCGAGCATAACAGGTTCGGCAAGTTCATCTTCAAGTTTATAAACATAATTTGCCCCTGATTGTATAATGAAATTGAAGGCACATGCAAGGGCAAAGTTAAGAAGTCCCGTATCCTCTCCCGGTTCTATGGACGGGAATGATGCAAAATCTTCTGCTATATGGAGAGGTTTTGCTCCGCTTTCTCTTACCTGATCATAACTGTATCGGTAGTTCTGCATCTGAGAAATTGCAAAAAGAGGAAGGCCATGAACCGTATTTAATATGGTTATCCTGTTCTTATCCCCTGTAGAAGATACATTATCCTCTTCCGCACCGAAGGGTCTTCCTTTAAATTCCTGGACAACCATTGATTTTTCTCTGTCTTCCACACCGAGAACGACTATCTGTTTGACATTACCTCCATGCTGAAGCATGGCAGGATTATAATTCCAGTAAGGTGCTGCTTTAAATATTATATCGTCTACCATTGAAGGTATATTGACCTTATCCTTATTGGCAGCAATAAAATCATCTATAGATTGTCCTAAAATCAGTCTGAATCTTTCCTTTGCATATTCTATGACTTTCCCTATTATTTCATCAATAGATGAATTTTCAAACTTTACCAGAGGGCCATACTGGGAAAGAAAAGTAGCTTTTTCTTTGGCAATGTCTTTTATATATTCATCGTAAAGAGCCACTATGCCGTTATCTTCAATAATACTTGTAACAAGTACGCCTTTTCTTTCTTTTATTGAAAGCTGGTTTTTATATTTCGCTCTTATATCCTGACAGACCATATCCAGCTGGTTCTTTACTTTATCTATTCTGCTTCTCAGCTGAGATATGGCACTCTGGAGATTTGAATAAATCGTTATTGCTATCGTTCTTCTTCTTTCATCTATTATGTTGTTCAGAAGAGCCTGCACACCCCTTACAAGGCTGTCACGACTCTCTCTTATTCTTCCTTTTTTACCTATGAGATTCCAGCTTTTTATAACAGTTTCCAGTTCATTCTGGCCATTACGTATTTTCGATCTGAGCTGCTCAACCTGCATATCAATAGACTGTTTTTCCTGTTTCATCATTTCCGTATAACGGTCGAAATCACCTTTCAGATGTTCAAGACATCTGCAGGCCACTTCCACACCTAGGGCAGGATCATTTAAGATTCTTATAATTTCTTCGTTAAGGGCATTCAGAGTTGCGTCCGAAATCTGTGTCTCATTTGTTTTCATTATGCCTTCAATCTGTGACATGGCCTGTGTTTCATAATATTGCCCGTCATTTAAGATTTTCTGGCTTAATTCCTTATCACTTATTTCATCATATCTGTTCGGGCTTATAATAATATTAATCCTGGAACCGTCAGGCTTAAGTATAATTCTGTCTATAAGTTGATCGGAATTTTCCTCGTCAAGCTGATTTTTATTTATAAACGTATCTGCAAGGTTATCACTCTGTTTTAACCAGTCTTTATCCTTCATAAGAAGATTTTCTATTATGTCCTGACCCAGTTTGAAAGCATTTATTTTTAAAATTCTTTCTGTCGGATATTCTATGGCAGATGTTCCGAGACCGCTGTAGGCAGTATTTTTACCCTGTTCATAATTTGTAAGAACAGGTTTTATATTATCGAAAGGACTGGCAAGGCTTTTACCTACCTGTGTTCCTATCATGAGGAAAGCTGCATCACTGATCATTTCTGTGACTTCTTCAATATCTGCCAGTTTTCTGCCGTTTGCATTTATAGAATCTACAAGATAGCATATGTCAAAAGGTTTTTCTTTTGTAGTAACAGGTGGCAGTGACGGATAATGGCAGGAAAAAGTGGTTTTCTTGTCCATGAAATAATCCAGTTCTTTCAATGCCGCATAGGCATTTGCTTCCATACCTACAGGTCTTGTGCCGCTTGTCCATGCTCCGGCCATGACCATAATACCTGTAGAATTTATTTTGGATACTCCTGCATTAAGACATGCCTGTCTTGTAAGATAGGCAATATCGAGAAATGTTCCGCTTCCTGTTCCTCCGCATACGGAAGACACTATATATACATCTATTACATCATTTCTTGTAAGTTCAAATCCCAGATCCTTCATACGTTTTTCATTCCCTATCTGGGTAACCTGATTTAAAGCCTGGGCTATGGCTGAAATTATAATCTGACAGTTCCAGAATACAGAAAGCCTTCCTGAAGGTCTTATCTGTCCTGCTCCGTCTTTTATATCATTTGGAGTGAAATCCTTTGGTATCCATTTACCTATAAGAGGTTGTGCTCCTCCCGGATGAGCTTCCCGGATTATAGCAGCAGCATTCTTTACAGTGATATGGAAAAATTCGTTCGGTTCCATCTCTGCAGCAGACATAGAGCCTATAACTTCATCGGTATCACAATCAAATACAAGATATTTTATTACAGGAAGTTCTCCCAGACCGTTTTTCTGCATCAATCGTTTAAGTTTTACTACAGCACGGTGACCTGTGCCTCCCAGACCTATAACCAGTGTTGGTATAAATTTTTTAGACATTTTTTATGTGGAGTTTTAAGTCGGAACACTTTAAAACCTGCCACCAAAACCTCCTTTCGGAAACTCTTGATAGGTCACGCGTCACGCGTCACGCGTCACGCATCACAATTTTATAATTCTATGTAAGATTTATATTCCCTCCAAATATGATATAATATCTTTATGGTTACAAAAGAAGAGCTTTTTGAAAAACTTGGCCGTTGTTATAATAAACTTTCTCTATTATTTGAAAAAAGTAAAAAGAATTTCTGTGGTTCCTGCCATAGCTGCTGCACATGCGCTCTTACTCATGGAGTATGTGAGATAGAATATCGGTATATAGAGCTTTATCTTGATAAAAATAACAGATCGGGAGAAACAAAAAAATTTCGGGATTATATAAATAAGAAAAGAACTATGGACGGACAGCTTATATATAAGGGCTGTCCTCTTTATGATGACTGCGGATGTTCTATTTACCCCGTAAGACCTTATTCCTGCAGAACCTATGGTTTATACGGCAGGGTTCCTGTGCCTCCCTTCTGTGCTTTCAGAGATTTTACAATTATCTATAAGGCCAGAGATTTTTACAATATAGTTCCTGTGGCGACAGATTTTTTTGAAATTAAAAGTTTTTATGATATTCTTATAACGGATAATCTGACAGAAAAGGCAGAAAAATATTATAACTTTGCTCTTCATCTATATTACAGAGGCAATATTAATGAAGCTGAAAAATATCTCATAAGTGCTTTAGAAACTGATCCTTATCACAGTCAGGCATGTTATCAACTGGCCCTCATATATTATGATAGAGGTAATATCTTTGAAGCCTCAAAACTTACAGAAAAAGCACTGTCACTGGCTCCGGATAATCTTACTATAAAGTTAAAACTGGGATTGTTTCTTACGAGGCTGAATGAGACTGTCACGGCAAAAAATATATTCCTTCAGATTTTAGAAAAAGAACCTTTTAATAAAATGGCTCTTCTCGGACTGGGATATATCGCTTTTATCTCGGGAGACAGAGAACAGGCCAGGGAATACTGTATTAAAGCCCTTGAAGTGGATCCCTGTCTGGACATGGCCGTGACAATGTTGAAGAATCTACAAAAATAATCAATATGGGGAAACTTATTAAATTATCATTTCTCAGGAATGCCGGGCCCGCTGAGGGTTGAAAGTTAGAATAAAACTCTCAACTCTCAACTCCTGACTCTAAACTCTAAACTCTCAATTATCCGAGCAATGGCTTTAAATAGTCTTCAGTCTTTTTTATTATGCTGTCGGCTTCTTTAACGTCTATTCCCAGTAATTTTTTTGCTTCTTCAAGATACTTATATTCTTTTTCGTCCCAATTACTTACCATGGCGGAAGCTGTGGCCATTCTCAGTGTATTTCTCTTTGCCTGAGGTGTTTTTATCCAGCGTACTATATTTTTTAATATTCTTGGTGCACTTACTTCTTTTTTTAATCTGCTTTTTGTCCCGGAAGATATGTCTATTTTGTCTATATATTCTATTAAACACGTTCTTTCAGCTTCATCAAGGACTCCGTCTGCCCAGGACATTCCTATCATAAGACTTATCATATGCCTTGCTTCTTTTTCATCCATATTAAATTCCATACCACAGCCTTCACAGGAAAGATTGTTTATATCCACATTTGCTCCGCAGACAATACAGTAAAGGTCATCTGTTTTTACTTCCTGATCCTTTTTTGTTTTCTTAATTTTGTTTATTATTTCTTTTCCTCTTTTTACTTTGAAGGATTTACTCCGGCTTTCTGTTGCATCAGATTTGAAGTCTATGCCAAGTCCTATAAGATTCAGTACTTTTTTTGATATTTTTTTACTCATAAGCAAACGCCACCTTAGATTTTATTTATTGTAACCGATAAAAATATTTACCTGAATTTTATGATTCAAAACTTATTATATCACATAAGTCAAGATGGATTGCGTTTGAAAATGACAATCGTGAAGAGTGAAGAGCGGATAAATTTTTATGATTTTGATAAAAATGTTACATAAATTTAACTTTTCCCTAAATATCAGGAAAAGGAATTCACTTTATACTATCGAATAACAAATACGTTGTAGCTGATTGATTTCATAACAATGTAAATAATAACCTCGTAATGCGTAATGCGTAACAGGTTATCGCTCCTTCGCATCACGCGTTACGCATTACGAATTATTTTAAAGGTATAGGAATTTTCATTTTTAATGGTGTAAAATAAAGCTTTAGATAAAATTATGTACAGGCAGTTTATCTAAATAATTTATAATAAAGAGTAGAAACAATGTAGAAAAAGGTGTATCTAAATGGCTGTTTTATGTCATATGTGTGGCAATGAAAATGATGTGAACAGTAATCTGTGTAAATATTGCGGCAGTCCTGTAATAATAGATGAAGAGGTTACATGTTTGCCTCAGAAGACTGTTCTTGATAACAGATATGAAATTATTCATCTTGTTAAATCAGGTGGTATGGGTGCAGTATATAAGGCCATTGATCTCAGGCTTGATGATGTCTGTGCCGTAAAAGAAATGCTCAGTTTTTATGCATCTCCTTCTAAAAGACAGGAAGCTATAAACAGATTTAACGATGAAGCAAAGATACTTACCAGGCTCCGCCATTCAAATCTCCCCAGAATAAGAGATTATTTCATAGAAAATGATAAATATTATCTGGTTATGGATTTTATAGACGGTATAGATCTGGAAACTATATGGCATAATTCGTACGGAAAGAAATTTGATGAAAAAGAAACAGTAGAATGGGCCCTTCAAATTCTTAATGTTCTTAATTATCTCCATAACCAGGAGCCTCCTGTAATATATAGAGATATTAAACCATCAAATATAATTTTAAAAAGAGACACCAATGATGTTGTTCTTATAGATTTTGGTATAGCAAGAACAATTTCACCTGAAGCAGTTCAGAAATCGGCAAGTGGTACAGAAGGTTACTCTCCGCCTGAACAATATCGTGGTATAGCCGTACCTCAGAGTGATATTTATTCTCTCGGAGCTACCATGCATCAGTTGCTTTCCGGCGAACCACCTCTTACACCGTTTAAATTTTGCAGTATATGTGATAAAAATTCCACTGTTTCCGTAGAGATGGAACGTATAATAATGAAGGCTCTGGAAGAAAGAATTGAAGACAGATTTCTTTCTGCAGAAGTTATGCTGAAATCTATAGTAGATTTATACAGATCTTCAAAAGATCTCCATGCTGCCACTATTGCTATTAAATATCAAATAGCTTCTCAGGACATAATAGATATAGTGAGTAATGAAGCATCTATACCTGTATCCCGTAAAACTTCAGTCATGGATCAGATTGACGGACTTATTTTACAGCTAGATAATAATAATGTAGAGCTCAGAAGACTTGCAGTAGAATCCCTTGGAAATTACAGAGAAGAAAGAGTAGTAAAAGCATTGATTAAAGCGCTGGAAGACAAAGATACAGAAGTCAGGATGAGAGCAATTGTTGCTCTCGGTAATACCGGTAATACAATTGCAATACCATATCTTATAAAAGTTCTGGAAAAAGATGCAGAGTATTTAAGAGCATGTGCCGCTACAGCTATGGGTAAATTTATAGAAGATTCTGTTCTTGAGCCTTTAATTAAAGCTCTGGAAGATCCTGCCCCTGCTGTGAGGAAACAGGCTGCCATTTCTCTTGGCATAATTGGCTATCCCGAAGCAATAAAGCCTTTAGAAGAGGCAAGGAACAGAGAAGGCCTTCTCAGTATACATATGAAAGATGTTATGTCAGATGCAATAGATAGATTGACCAGAGGCCCTACGGCGGGTCAATATATGGAAATGGCTGATGTCTTTGTAAAGCAGGGCAAGTTTGATCTTGCAGAGGATTGTTATAAAAAATCCATTGAATTAAAACAGAACAGTTATGAAAGTCATGTTAATCTGGGGAATATCTATTGTTCCCAGGGTAAATATAAAGAAGCTCTTGAATGTTATATTTCTTCACTCAAACTGAAACCTTATAATTATGAAATCTATAATACTATCGGTAATATATATACTACTATGGGAGATTATCAGAAGGCGATAGAGGCCTATAAACAGGTTATAGAGCTCGAACCCGATTTTGCCACAGCTTATAATAATCTGGGATTTGCCTATTACAATCAGGGTGAGTTTTATAATGCCATACTGGAATATAGAAAATCTATCGCTCTTGATGAAAAGTTTCCTATGGCATATAACAATCTTGGGAATGCTTACAGTGCCCTGGGAAACTATGAACTTGCCATCGATGAATACAGAAAAGCTTTAAAACTGCAGCCTGATATGAGTCTTGCCCATAATAACCTTGGATTTGCCTATGCAAAGATGAATAAACATGACATGGCTATACTCTCTTATATGGAAGCTATAAACGTGGCACCTGATTTTGTAATGGCTTATATTAACCTGGCTTTTTCCTATGCCACCCAGGGAAAATATGAAGCTTCCATCAAATATTACAGGAAAGCCATTGAACTTGCTCCCAATAATTATGAGGCCTATACGGGGCTTGCCCAGATTTATGAGCTCTGCGGACATTATGACGAAGCAATTGAGCAATATGAAGAAGCTCTGCAGACCGGAAGAGAAGATGTGAAAATCTATGAAAATATTGCAAATATATATGTGGAAACAGGAAAACTTATTTATGCAATAGAAGAATACAGGAAAGCCTTGCTCATAGAACCGGGGAGAGCCGATTTGTATAATAAAATTGCCTGGATATACAAGGAATTGAAACAATATGATCAGGCAATCCTGGAATATCAGAAAGCCATATCTCTAAGTCCCTGTGATGCAAAACTTTATATAAATCTTGGTTACACCTACAGTTCTATGAAGGAATATTCTATGGCAATAGAAAAGTACCGGGATGCTCTCAAGTTAGAACCTGGCAACGGGAATATATATTATAATCTCGGATGTGTATATATGAAATTGAACGATTTTAATAAAGCAGCTCTTGAATTCAACAAGGTGTTCCATGTAACAAAAGACCCTGAATTAGTTGAAGCTGCAGAAAAAGCTCTCGATAAGATAAAGAACCGTTTGAGAAGAAGGAAAAACTGAAAAGTGAAGAGTGAAAAGTGAAGAGTATAAAACTGGTCACTGGTCACTGGTTAAAATGTTACTTCTTTTACTACCTTTTTCTTGTTATGCCATATGCCAAGTTTAATGGTTTTTCCCGGTTTGAGAGGTGTTACTATGGCCAGAAGCTCTTCATAGGTTTTTACCGTATTTCCGTCAACTTCAACTATTATGTCTCCTGTTACTATACCGGCTTTACATGCAGCACTGTCTTCATAGACATTTACTACCAGTACCCCTGTTGAAACAGGAAAATCCCATATTTCAGACATTTCTTTATCTATATTTTTCAGGGAAATACCAAACCATGGCTTTTCCTGGCCGCTGCCGTATTTTGATGAAGAAGATGAAGAATAGGGATTATTTATGACAGTAACTTTTATATTTTTTGAAGAACCGTTTCGAAATACCGTAAATTTTACAGATTTCTTATATTTTATTTTCCCGATAAATGCTGCCAGTTCTTTGGGTGATATAATTTGAACGCCATCAATACTGATGATTATATCTCCGCTTTTAATACCTGCAGTGGAAGCAGGCCCTGCAGGGAATACATAGTGAACAAATGCACCGCTCATATTTGGATAATACCCGTAATTTATCGCAAGATCCCTTGTAAGTTCTCCTATCTGTATACCGATCCATGGCTTTGTCAGTTTATCTGCTGCCAGTGACGGAAGAGTTAACAGAAGGATAAATATCAGGAAGCTTTTAAATATATTTTTCATATAAGATCACTCTTTTCTTTAATATTACTATATTTTGTAGCCTGTCACATGCAACCTGTCACGCGTCACGCGCCATGCGTCACGCGTCACGATTTTAACCATTACTCTTCATATTGTCAAGTGCAAATTTATTGCCATCTTATTCTTTCCAAATGTTAACAAAATTTTAACAAAGATTTTATAAAATACCTTTTCTTTTATCTCAGCAGGATGGTATAATTCAAAAAGAGGAAGGCAGGTTTATGCAAGAATAAACAGTTGAAAGGAATTATTTATAGATTATGATAAATGGCGATATGAGGAATTTACCGGTAAAAAGTCAACAGAGTCTTTCCTGCCCGACATCATGCAAGAAATCTCCGGAAAAACAGGAAGAACCTAAAGATACTATTTCTTTGCAGGGAAAAAGTATTCTAAATGAACATGTTATTATGCCTCCCAATCTTAGTAAAATTTCTATAAATAAGACCCTCGTAAATTTTGCAGAAAGCCTTGAAGAAAAACCTGCTGCAGGTCAGGAAAAAGAATGGACTATTATGTTTTATATGGATGGTGCCAATGATTTAGAACCCCATATGGCAAAAGCTATGCTTGACCTGGAAAATGTCGGATCCAATGATAAGATAAATCTTGTAGCTCAGCTCGCTCGCCTTTCTCAGGATGAAGTCAAGAAAGTAATGGGAGAAAAATGTAAAGATGATCCGAAGGCTCTCGAAGAAGTAAGAAACCATAAAACCAATGTCGATGGTGATTGGAACGGTGTAAGAAGGTATTATATCGTCAATAACCAGGATACTGCATCAAGACATCCCTATTATACATCGAATATGGAAAAAAACCTTTATCTCAGAGATATCAGTGATCCACAGACTCTGGCAGATTTTGTTTCTTGGGGTATAAAAAAATATCCGGCCAGACATTATATGCTTGTTGTTATGGATCATGGTGCAGGATGGCCGGGAGCACTCAATAATGATTTCAGCGGCTATAACGGACAGATGATGAGTACTCCCAGTATAGCAGAAGCTCTGAAAACTGCAGAAAAAACAACAAATAAAAAGCTGGATATAGTTCATTTTGCTACATGTCTTATGGGTTCGTCAGAAGTGGCCTATCAACTCAAGGATTCTGCAGATTATATGATAGCTTCTGAAGAGATGGGCACTACAAAAGCCCTTAATTATGCTCCTGTTCTTCAAAAAATTAATGACTCTCTCAGAAACGGAGGAACTTCAACAAAGGATCTGGCCAGAATGATAGTAAATCATTTTAAAGAACATCACGATGCTTTTATGACTCATTCCGCCATAGACCTGTCTGCGATGGAAGAGGTAAAGAATAAGCTCGACGAACTGGCATTAGCTTTACACAATACTACTACGCCTGTGAATCTTCTGAAAGAGATTATGGCAGCAACCCAGAATTACGGCAATCTTTCTTTTGAAGATACCTATAGAGATTACAGAGATTTAACAGATATTGCCAGTGCTATCATAGATGATGAAAGAATAATAGATGAAAAACTCAAAGTTGCTGCAAATAAATTGCGTCTGGCAGTAGACCAGGCTGTTGTAGGAGTCACTCCTCCCGCCCTGTATACAAGAGAAGAAACAGCAGATGTTACTGTGGAAAAACAGGGCAGGCGTAAAATAACCCGTGTAAATGTAATTGAAGAGCAGATTGGCGGCGGAGGTATGTCCATATACTTACCGCTTGAGAAAAAATCTGATTATGATAAATTGAGACAGGAATACAGTCAGCTTGATATAGCAAAAAATACCCGGTGGGATGAGTTTATTGATAAAGAGATAAATTCTCCCGGGAAAGCCGGCCAGGCATGAAGAAACATATTAAATATCAAAAAGGGGCGGTGTAAATATCGCTCCTTTTGTATTGATATGAAACTGTTCATCCCGTCACGCGTCACATGTTACGCGTCACGATTCTCATATAAATCCGTGTAATCTGATTGGTCTGTGCTTCAGATAACATTTTTCCCGCACCGAAACCCTATATCTATAAAGCGGTTTGCCGGATCTTCAGAGCCTCTTATAAAACATCGTGCCTGTTCAATAGAACTGTTCCAGGCTCCTCCGCGAATTACTTTTAATTGAGAAGCATATTTCGGATTTAGTTTTATATTTCCGCCATATGGTGTATAATCACTTGAAGTCCATTCCCATACATTTCCGCACATGTCAAATACACCGTAATAGCTTTTACCTTCGGGAAAACTTCTTACAGGAGTAGTCCCTTTCAGATCTCCTTCTTTACAGTTAAGCCTGTTGCAGTCCCGTTGATTACCCCACGGCCACTGTCTTCCGTCAATCCATCTGGCTGCTTTTTCCCACTCCTGTTCGGTGAGAAGCCGTTTACCTGCCCATCTGGCATATTCCTGTGCATCGTACCAGGAAACATTTACTACCGGGTGATGCTCTTTCCCTTCAGTAAAGGATTTTTCCCAGTCTCCTGAGGATTTGTAGCCTGTGGACGTAACAAAATTTTTATATTCCATATTTGTAACGGGATATGTGTCTATATAAAAAGAATTTATATAGATCCTCTGTTTTGGTTTTACATCATCGGGACATGTTGAAGCTTTTTCTTTGCGGAACGGAGCAGTGACTTTCTGAAAAATACTTTCTTCTTCTCCGAACAGGAAATCTCCGGCCGGTATGAGGATAAATTCCTGGATAAAGGATTTCCCCGGTAATTTCAGATTTTTATGCCAGAAATCATCCGATCTTTCTCTTGTTTTATCTTCCCCATCTTTTCTCTGAGAAAGTCTGTCAACATAATTTGATACTCTGTCCGGAACATGCCCTGTAATTGACGTATCGGGTTTAGTGCTTATGCCGGCACCTTTTCTCCGGAATAATGCTTCCCTCATTTCCGATGCATTACTGTATCTTCTATCAGGATGATCCTGGAGGGCTTTTATGAGAAACTCTTCTACAGTAACGGAAACAGAAGGATTTATAACACGGATTGGTTCGAATTTACAGGGAGTCGAAAGGGTTCCCGTAAGAAGGTGATGCATGGTAGCAGCAAGGGAATAAAGATCACTTCTGATTTCAGGTTTCCCCTTGAATTGCTCCGGTGCGGAATAATGAGGTGTGCCTATTTTTGTCTGAGTCATTTGATTATCAGGGTGAAGTACCCTTGCTATTCCGAAATCTATTAACATAACGGTGGAATCTTCTTTTCTGACCATTATATTTGCAGGTTTGAGATCACGATAGATTATCGGCGGAGATTGATTGTGAAGATATTCCAGTACATCCAGTATTTCTATCGCCCATGCTGTCACTTTTTCTTCTCCCAGACCGGGATTCCCTTCTTTATTTAATATAGTTTCCAGATCATAGCCGTCTACATAATCCATTATCAGATAATATCTGCCATGCTGAACAAAATAATCCTTTACTACAGGAAGGTTTTTATGGCGGAGTCTTGCAAGAATTTTTGCTTCCTGCTTGAATCTGTCAACAGCATGCTGCTGTTCTTCAATAGAGGAAAAGCGGGCAAACATTTCTTTTATGGCACAGGTTTCTTCCAGACGTCTGTCATGACCAACATAAACTGATCCCATGCCTCCAGATTTTAACAGTCCTGTAATTTCATATCTGTTATCCAGAAGAACAGATGTTGCAAGATTACCTGTTTCCGTAACATAAGTAATCTGTTCTCCACAGGAAGAGCAGTATCTTACATCAGATGTATTCTGTTTACCACAGTTAGAGCAGAAAACTGTCATTTTTTTATCGTGACGCGTGACGCGTTCATTACTCACCTTTCACTTTTCACTTTTCACGACTCACCACTCACAAGATTATACCAGTTAAATAGAAAATAGGGAAGACCTATAAAAAATTGGCATAAAAATTGCCATATTATTTTACAGAATATAGTAGTTTCATAATTATCCATAAATAATGACTTGGTAATGCGTAAAGGGTAATGTGTGATGCGTGATTAAACCCGTCACGCGTTACTAAGTACCGTAACAGGTAAAAGGGTGTCCATAAAAAGCTTCTGCCTGGCAGGCTATGGAGAAGAAAAATTCGTTTTTTCTATAGTATTAGAAATTAAATAAGGGCTAATTTATTGTTTGTAAAACAAATTAAATAAGGCAAATTATTTTTCTTCGTAAGAGCCTGTCAGGCAGAAGCTGATAAATGGTTACGAATTTACCTGTTACGGTACTAAGCATTTAAATTCTGATAACTTATGAAATATACTATAAATTACTTAAGGAGGTCATTCTAATGAACAAAATAGTAAAAACAATAGCCCTTACTGTACTGCTGATTTCTATGTTTACAGGGATTATCCAGATTGCCTTTGCCGCCAGTCTTTCTCCTCAGTGGAGTGTTCTTACTACAGAGCAGAAGAAATTTTTGCTCGAAGCATTCAATATAAATGAAAATGAACAGAAAACCCTCTGGGAGCCTATGCCTGATAATATAAAACAGTTTATTATTGATTCTATATGGAAGTCTATGACGCCTGAAAAACAGCAGCAAGTTTTAATTTATGCCCATATAGACAAACCGTTCAGCAAGGAATCCGATGAAGCTTCCAAAATACCTGCACCTAAATGGAATTCTCTGTCTGCACGGCAGCAGGGCATACTTATACAGGCTTTTAATTTTGACGATACACAGCTTGCCGTCTGGAGCAATCTGCCTGCAGAAATAAAACAGGTATATATTGATGCTGCATGGCCTTATATTGATATTAAAAAGAAACATCAGGTTCTGTCTGCCACGGGAAATAAAGATCCATATCCCACTCCCACACCGGGCACATATTCCTATCCTTCTTCCACTCCCACACCGGGCACATATTCCAACCCTTCTTCTTCAGAAGCAGCTCCTAAATGGAATACCATGAATGCATCCCAGCAGCAGGCACTTATGATGGTAATGAATTTTGACTCCACTCAGACCATGATATGGACCTATCTTACACCTGAGATGAAACAGATGTTTGTAGATTATATATGGCAGTATTTCAATGAAGATATAAAAACAGAGATTATGGCAGGCAACATACAGAAGATTCAGGTAATAATGGCAGAACAGGCGAAAAATTCCATAGTGCCTCCTCAGTGGAGCACACTGGATGCAGAAAAGCAGCAGAAGCTTGTAGTGCTTATGAAACTGGATCCGACTCTCTGGAATTTCCTTCCTGTAGAAATGAAGCAGGGTTTTATCAATACTATCTGGAAATTTATCCCTCCTCAGAAACAGAAGGAAATAATGAATGAAGTGGATTAAAGGGGCAAGCGTAACGCGTGACGCGTCACACGTTACGCGTTACGTCCTTTTAGATCCACATAATGAAATTCATGGAATAGGGATTACAGAGATCCACATGATGTGGGAGCATACGAAGTACAAACCCGTGGCGTCCGCTGCTCATACATGGTATATGTCCTGTAAAGAGGTAAGTTCCCGGTGAAACTTCTTTTACATTGTTCATAGGAATGGCTATACCGGATGCAATCTGTGCTTTTATATCCAGCGGGCCGTAATATATATCTAACTGTATATCAGTCGGTTTCAAAGTTCCCATATATATTTTTGCCTCGATAGTAAGTTCGTGACCTACTTTTAGATCCGAAGAAGACGTTGAGTTTACATATTCTACTTTTATCTCATGCCAGTGTTCTCTTATACGTGTTTTCCACGCTGAAAGAGCTCTGGCTCTGGTATAATTATCATCTCTCAGACGGGCAGCAAGCTCTGATGCAGGGAAATAAAATCTCGTAGCATATTCTGAAACCATACGGTTTGTATTGAACCTTGGCACAAGTTTTCTCATGGAATTTTTCATCATATTTATCCATTTGTTTGGAAGACCGCTTCTACCTCTCTCATAAAACATGGGAATAACTTCCCCTTCGAGAAGATCATAAAGAGCACTTGCCTCTATTTCATCCTGGTAATTATGATCATCATAGCTTTCTCCACATCCTATAGCCCAGCCTACATCTCTTTCATACCCTTCACACCACCATCCGTCCAGGGTGCTTACATTGATACATCCGTTCAGGGCTGCTTTCATACCGCTTGTTCCGCTGGCTTCCAGAGGACGACGGGGGTTATTCAGCCATACATCACAGCCTGTTACCATGTAATGAGCCACTTCTATATCATAATCTTCTATGAATACAAGATGGTTTCTGAATGGTTCATGACGTATTTGATGAATAATCTGCTGAATAAATTTTTTCCCTGCCGTATCCTGGGGATGGGCCTTACCTGCAATGATTATCTGAACAGGTCTGTCTTTATTTGTCAGTATTTTTTCGATTCTTGCGAGATCCTTTAAAATGAGTGTTGCTCTTTTATATGTGGCAAACCTTCTTGCAAAGCCTATTGTAAGAGCTTCCGGATTAAGAACTTCTTCTGCCTGTTCTATTTCAACTCTTGATGCTCCTCTTCTTTCCAGTTGTTGTTTCAGTCTTTTTCTGGCAAAGGCTACAAGACGTTCCCTTCTTCTTTCATGGGTTCGCCATAGTTCTTCTCCCGGTATGGTATCGCCTCTATCCCATATTTCCTGATCTATAGGTTCTGTTCTCCATCGCGGGCCTATATAACGGTCAAGAAGTCCTGCCATATCACGGGAAATCCAGGAAGGATTATGAATGCCATTGGTAAGAGAACCTATCGGTATGTCATTTTCAGGCACATCGGGATACATTGACTGCCACATACGACGGGATACCTGTCCATGTAATTCACTCACGCCGTTTGTGCGGCCTGAGAGGGTAAGAGCCAGAACAGCCATATTAAAAGGTTCTTCACGATTTCCTGCATCTTTTCTGCCAAGACCTAGGAAATCATCTCTTGAAATCTTGAGTTTGGGATAAAATTGTCCGAAATATTTATCCATAAGTTCTATGGAAAATATATCTATGCCGGCCGGCACCGGTGTATGGGTGGTAAAGATATTGCTTACCATAGTAGCCTCATAGGCTTCCAGGAAGGTAAGACCTTTTTCTTCTATTAATATCCTTATTCTTTCCAGACACAGAAATGCAGAATGTCCTTCGTTTATATGAAATACATCGGGATTTATCCCCATGGCTTTCAGAGCCCTTACTCCTCCTATACCGAGTAATATCTCCTGGCATATACGCAGTTCTGTTCCTCCTCCGTAAAGCTGTGATGTTATATCTCTGTCAGCTTTCTGAGGATTCTGTGGTATATTTGTATCTAACAGATAAAGAGGAATACGTCCGACCTGTATCTTCCATATCTGTGCTTTGAGCATTCTTCCCGGAAGTTCCACTTCTATTATGAGAGGACTTCCGTCCTTGTTATGTACAACTGTAAGGGGCATATTATAAAAATCATTTTCAGGATATTGTTCCTGCTGCCATCCGTCTGCATTTAAATACTGACGAAAATATCCCTGTTGATAGAGGAGACCTATGCCTGCAAGAGGAAGGCCAAGATCGCTGGAAGATTTCATATGATCTCCCGAAAGAACTCCCAGACCTCCCGAGTATATTGGTAGACATTCGGCAAGACCGTATTCTGCTGAAAAATAAGCTATTGTAATGGGTTTTTCCAGAGATTGCTTTTTATACCATGACGTCTTTGTTTCCATATATTCATCATAACGTTTGATTACTCTCTCCAGATGAGATATATATCCGTCATCTTTAGAGCGAACTTCGAGTTTGTCCTGCTTTATACTCCCGAGCATTACAACAGGATTATGGCGGGTTTTTTCCCATAGTTCTCTGTCCAGTCTCCTGAACAGTTCCGTAGCATCCTGGTTCCAGAACCAGTACATATTATAGGCAAGTTCTTTTAACCGGGAAAGATTTTCCGGTATAGAAGGATTTACCTGGAATGTGCGAATATTATACATAAATTTCCTCCTTTTATTGGTAACGCGTTACGTGTAACGCGAAAGAGACAATTTTATTCGTAACGCATCACGCATCACGAACTTATCCTTTTCCACTGTTTATTTTTTTTAATGCCTCATTTATTTTTTTGATCATGTCATTATCTTTTGCTTTTTCTGCCAGAGGAAGAGCTTTTTCATAATCCTGTCTGGCTTTTGCTTTTTCGTCCTTTGTTTCATATATCTGACCGCGGCAGTAAAGATATCTGTATTCTTCAGGATCTATCTTTATGGCTTTATCCAGGCATTCTATAGATTTATCATAATATTTCGGCCCCATGTTGGCATAAAGTCTTCCTCCTCTGAAATAAGGCTCGGGGTCATCGGGATCTAGCTCTGTCGCCTTGCCGAGATATTCCAGTGCTTTATTTGTATATTCTAATGCCTTTTTCTCATCTTTATTTTTTACTGCTTCTTCTGAAATATGCCAGTAACATGTTCCGAGCTGACAGTACAGTTCGCCATTCTTGATGCCGAAACCGATGGCTTTTTCGTAACTTTTTATTGCTTCTTCATAGTTCCCTTTTTGTATAAGTACATCACCCAGGTTATTGTATGGTTTATAATCATCTTTACACAGTTCCGCAGCTTTCCTGTAATATTCTTCGGCTTTATCATTCTCATTTTGATCGAAATAAATATTACCTATATTATTATAGCCGCTCCAGTATGAAGGATCTTTTGATATAGTCAATTCATAACACTCAAGTGCTTTTTCAATATCTGCCTTGTAATAATAAGTATTTCCTTTGTTTTTTATTGCATCTAAATAATCAGGTTCGATTTCTATGGCTTTATTGAATTCTTCTAAAGCTTCATCATATTTGTCCTGTTTCATCAAAGCCAGTCCCTTTGAATTATGTTCTGCTGCTTTGGGATCAATTTTTTCCGGCTTTTTTGTAGGCCCGGGAGTAACCTTTCTGGCAGGAGTTTTTTCAGGTAAAGGGGTCTCTTCTATTTCAGTCGGTCTTTCTTCAGCAGTTCCTTCCGGAGAAGGGGTTACGTGAGAAACATTCGACGGGAGAGAAGTAAGATAGGAACCTTTTCTTATAAGTCCTTCTTTTGAGTTATATACAGGATAGTTCCCTTCTCCTACCAGTCCTGTTTCTCTGTGAACATTGTCTCCTCCGCATTTTATAATAAAGAAATCCGGCTCGGTTTGAGATTCATATATATAAGGTTTTTTGCATGCAGGACATACAGGTATCGTTTTTATATAGGGATTTACTGCGTCAAGATTTGGAGGGTAATGACCGTTATTATGACCTGCATATATCTCACAGGCTTTTGCCAGATTATTGATGGAGCCTTCGCATTTTATCAGTTCTTCTTCAGGAGTCATTTTGGTATCATCTGTTTTTTTCCTGCATCCGGAATTTATAATCACGATTATTATAAACAGACAGATTAGAATTTTTTTTATCATAAAATATCTCCTTTTGTCGATAATGCTGCTTCTTTCATGGAATAAAAATTTTCCTCCCGTCACGCTTAACGAGAGTATATATGTATTATTTATGCCTACGTCTGTAAAATTATCTGAAATATCTCCTTCCGCCGATAAATACTGATTTGTAAAACTCATCGTCAAGACTGCTTATCTTTACCTGTCCGCTTGAAGAGGCATGAATGAATTTTGAGCAGGCAAGATAAATTCCTACATGAGATGCTCCCGGTGCATAGGTGGTAAAAAATACGAGATCTCCCGGTTCAAGATCCTGAACCGATATTCCTTCCATATACTGTGTATCTGCAGTTCTGGTAATGGATATACCGTTCTGTGCGTAAACCCACTGGACAAACCCGGAACAATCGAAGCCGCTTGGAGATTCTCCTCCCCATACATAGGGGATACCTATACATTTATAGGCAGTCTGAACTACCTTTGCAGCAACCGAAGAACCCCTTGAAGAAAGAGGCCTTACCGGTGTATAGTTTGCCATAGTAGAGCATTGATTGTAAGTATATTTAAGTTCAGGGAGCTTTTCCGTAATGACTAATTTCTTTTCTGTTCTCATGGTTAATTTTTTAGGCAGAAGATTTATATTAGCTTTATATCTGTCAAGTTCAGGTGTGTACAGTAGAACAAACATAACAATAAACATAGCCAGGAAAGCAGAAAATCCTAACTCATAATATTTTTGCATAAAAGACCTCCTTTCAAAAAGTAAAAAAACTTTTGACCATTATAATTAGTAAATATGTTAAAGTCAACACATATTTTCTATGTTATAAGGGTTACAAAAAATAGTGAGTTGTGAGTCGTGAATAGTGAATAGTGAAAGGGGATGCTTACCCGTCACGCGTCACTATTTAACGTTTATGTAACTGTTCACCGATTACTGTTTCCAGTCTGTCCATTCTGAAATATTGAATAACCTTTATAAATTCCTTCGTGAGAAGAGGGTTTTTTCTGAAGCCGAACAGGTGGCTTTCACATTTGCAGTCTGAAGAACCGAAATTTTTTACGGAAAAGTCAGCTATTTTCGATATAGCTTCTGCAATATCACATTCCAGGTCTTCTGATGTTCTTACCGGAAAATCTGCTATAATATCAGCATGTTCTCTGAAATAATCTATATGCCAGTGATGTTTTTTCCTCAGTCTTCTGTGTCTGCTTATCCTCTGAGTGAGATGTGCCATGGCAGAGCCTGTATATACATAAAAAGCCGGTTCAAAAAAGAGTTTTCCCATTTTTCCTGTTTCTATATGTTTTTTCTCTTTTAATTCCATTAAAATCATATAACTTCCCCTGTCTTTTGCCTCTTGTTCTATAACTTTCCGGGGTACCGTGAGAATTTTTGTTTTTCCTGAAAATGACAGATCTTCCTTCCACTCTATAGCCAGAGGGATTACATTTACATTATTACATTCCAGAAAGGTCTGTCCGAATAACAGATCTGTGTGATAATCAGGTAGAAAATATTCTGCCCTGTAACAGTGAATCAGGAAAAGTACACATGTCTTTATGTTCTTTTCTGTCATATGAGACAGTTCTTTCAGATGTTTTCTGCCTCTTTCCGTTATGGCATCGGGAAACATGCAGATCTTTTCTCCGAAAAGGGTGCACGATTTTACTTCCAGATATAATTCTTCCATGCCCTGTTTCAGAAGAAAATCAAATCTGCTTTTACCGCAGGTAATTTCAGAAGATTTAACTGTGGCATTTTCAAGAGTAGGAACAAGTTTTTTTTCTATTAAATATTTTACTATTTCATTTGATTTATGGGTGTGTACCATAACAGGAATATTGTCTTTTATTATGAATACTGCCGTATATTTTGTCCTTCTTGATTCATTATAATTGTCGGAAGTGACATAAACAGTAGTTCCCGGGAAGAGAAGTTCATGAAGTCTTCCCGGGTTCGGAAGGAAAACGTCAATGTTTTTTCCTTCAAGGTCGCAGTTCAGAAGAAATCTGTTCGGCCTGTCTGTAAACGTAGCTTTCTCTAAATTGTTGAAAAATTTCATAATTTAATCGTGAGTCGTGATGCGTGATGCGTGATGCGTAATGCGTGTAATCACCCTTCACTTTTCACTTTTTACCCTTCACTCCCAATATGCCTTATCCAGAACTACTACATAAAGCCCCCATCCTCCCCATGTACTGGAATTCGGGTTGTTTGTAAAACTCATACCATATTTTACCATATCGTCAGCATAATTTTCATTTTTCCATCCCCCTATTTTTATGTCTCTGTTTGAGAGTTTATCACATGGTATGATGCCGTACTCTTGACGTTTTGCTATTGCTTCCGGAGATGCGTCTTTCGGTACATAATTACTTGTGCCAATTGAACTGGCAGTAAGCTCTGCTGCAGGTATATTGCCTCCCGTATAGGCTACATAATCTGTTCCCTCTGCAGGCACATAATACATCCAGTTACTTATGCCAAGGGGATCATTCTGGGTAAGAGCTCTCATCTTCATACCTCCTGATATGGCAATCCTTCTGTTGAGCATACGGTTACTGTAATATATGTCATAAGTATTTGTGGGGGCATCACGAAGAAGCATCCATGTGTCGGACTGGTTTGTAAATACAGGATGAAGTTCATCGGGATGGAAGAGAACTGCATCATACTCGAATTCTGCTATGAATTTGTTTGCCGCTTCTGCATAACGTTCATAATAAGCTTTTTCTACCTGAAAATTATCCCATGCATATTTCCTGAAGATTTCATAATTTACAGGATTTCTTGCATCGAAAATATCTTTTACATGACCTGTACCTGTAATAAATCTTCTTCCGTACTGGGCTGTGGAGAATACATTTATTCCTCCGTACGAATCTGTAATGGGTTTTGCCTCATTTTTCATAGTTTCAACCTGAGCCGCCGTAAAATACTGTGCCAGAACCTGCTCCGATGTGGGATATATATTTTCAGGCGTAGGTGTCATAACTGGAGCAGTATAAACAGTATCGTCCGAACAGCCTGAACAGAATAAACACATAAGAAGAACAAAAGATATTGATATAAATACCCAATGTTTCATAAAATATAATACCTCCTTAATATAATATCTGAATTTTATATTTATCGTCATAAAAAAAATAAAGTTTAGAAAAGGTTTCATAAATATTTCAATTTATTTTTCATAAACTTGTTGGAAATAGTAATTTATCGAATCGTAAAAATATGTTATACTCCTGTTATTACGAAATTTATTATAGTGTATTTCATAACTTATTAGAATTTAAGTCATCGTGACGCGTAACGCGTGACGCGTGACGGGTTTAATCCCTGCGCATTACGCTTTACGCATTAGGAGGTTATTATTTATGGATAGTTATGAAACTAACTATAAAATATCGCGGGAAGGATTGAATTAATGAAGAATAAATATGTGATGTTTGCTATATTTTTTTATATGCTTTTTATGGCAGGGTGCAACAAAAACGTCAATGAGATGGTTACTCCTGTGGAAACAAAACATGAACTGCTAATAATGACCTCCTTTTATCCTGTTTATATAAGTACTATTAATATAACACATGATGTTCCGGGCGTAAAAGTTCTTAATCTTACAAAACCATTTACAGGATGTCTTCATAATTATGCACTCACTGCTGATGATATGAAGAATATGGCTTCTGCTGATATTTTTGTGATAAACGGAGCAGGTATGGAGTCTTTTCTGGACAGGGTCACAGGTCAGATGCCGTCTTTAAAGATTATTGATTCCAGTAAAGGTATTGAAGTGATTAAACATGGAAATGAAGATAACCCTCATATATGGTTATCTGTTTCAGGGCTTATCAAACAGGTAGATAATATAGAAAAAGGCTTTTCTTTATATGATCCGGCCCGTAAAGAACTTTACAGGAAAAATGCAGAAATCTATATGAAAAAGCTTGAAAAATTAAAAAAGGATATGACCGATGGCCTGAAGGATATAAAAGATAGAAATATCATTACCTTTCATGAAGCATTCCCTTATTTCGGGAAGGAATTTAATTTAAACATCGTGGCAGTAATAGAAAGAGAACCGGGAAGTGAGCCAAATGCAAAAGAACTGGCTGAAACCATAGGGATAATAAAAAAACAGAAAGTAAAAGCTCTTTTTGCAGAACCGCAGTATCCGAAAAACTCTGCCGATGTTATTTCAAAAGAAACCGGTGTGAAATTATTTACCCTCGATCCGGCAGTTACAGGACCTTTTGAACCTGATGCCTATATAAATATAATGAAAAGCAATATGAAGGTACTTCAGGAAGCATTGAAATGAGACAGGGATTTGTATGAGGATTGTGACGCGTAACGCGTAATGCGTGACGGTAGGAACAGATTCTAATTTGTTGTAACCTGGCCGGTCATAGCCGTTTTCTGGATTTATGGGATGACAGAGTTTCCCGTACCTTTTGCCTGAGTCCTGATATGAATTTCAGGGGATTACTAGAGCATGTAACAGGAGATACGAATATTTATGATAGAACATAACATGGAAGATATAATTATAGTTTCCCGACCCATTGAAAATGCCCATATAGTTATCATACCTGTTCCTTATGAAGGAACGGTTTCAGGAGGTAAAGGGACATCCCTCGGCCCTTCTGCCGTTATAGATGCCCTGAAACATCAGATTGAAAATTATGACAGATTTACCGACTCTGTCATATGTGATTATGTCACGATAGTCGAACATCCACCTCTCTCTGTGGAAAAACTTTTACCTGAAGAAATGGTGCCACAGGTACGTGAGGTAACGGAAAATATACTTTCTATGAATAAATTTCCTCTTCTTATAGGAGGAGAACATGCCATATCTATCGGTTCTATAGAAGCAGTGAAAAATAAATATGCCGATCTTACCGTGTTTCAAATAGATGCCCACGGTGATCTCCGTGATAATGACAGTGATTATGTAAAAAATAATCCCAGTAAATATGCCCATTGTTGTGTTATGAAAAGAGCCCTGGATTGTGGCTGTAAAACGGTTCAGGTAGGTATAAGGGAACTGTACGGAGGTGAGATTGATTATATAAGAAAGAACAATCTTACCGTATATCAATGTCCTGTAAATATTAACCCTGATGAGATAATCAGGTCTGTGAAAACAGAATATGTGTATTTAACGATAGATGTAGACGGTTTTGATCCTTCTGTAATGCCTGAAACAGGGACACCTGTAGCAGGAGGCCTCGACTGGTATTTTGTTATGTCACTTCTTGAAAAACTTTTCAGAGCTAAAAATGTGGTAGCTCTTGATATTACAGAAGTTTCGCCCTTTCTTCCGAATAATTTCACAGCAAAAAATGCAGCACAACTGGCCTATATTGCTGCAGGTTATAAATTTGCAAATATAAGAAACTCCCGGTATAATTATACTATCACATGTCACGACCATAATGAGAGCAGGTGTAATATATTTTGATACTTTCTGAAGAAAACCGGACAGAACTCCTGGATAATATTATTGCTGTACAGCAACTGGATGTGTCAGGAAAAATTCTCTATGTAAATAGAGCTTTTTGCAATATGCACAGGCAGACTCCGGAAGAACTTGAAGGAATTTTTATATGGGATATTATGGTAGATTGCCCTGAACGACAGAATTTTCCTTCTTATATTGAATATCTTTTAAAAGAACAGCCTGAGAGAGCTTTCTGCTACACCAGGAATGTCAGAAAAGACGGTACCGATTATCCTGTACGTATCGACTGGCATTATACGAAAGGAACAGACAGTGAAATTACAGGTTTTATTGCAGTTATATCAGATATTTCCGATCTTAAAAATATACAGACAGAACTGAAACGTGCCAGAGAGGACTGGGAAAATATTTTTCAGGCAATAGGGGAACCTGCTTTGATTATTGACAGAGAGAAGAAGATTCTTTCTGTCAATAAGGCTGTAACTGAAGCCACAGGGTTACCTCTTGAGCAATTAATCGGGATGAACTGTTATAATCTGTTTCACTCTAAATCGAATTGTCGTCCCCTTGGATGTCCCTTTGACGCATCGAGTAAATCGGGACATCTTGAAAGGGCAGAAATGGAAGTAGAAGCTCTGGGAGGGTATTTTCTGATATCCTGTACCCCTGTTACGGGTGAAGACGGTCATGTTGAAAAAATCATTCACATTGCAACAGATATAACAGAGAGAAAGAAAATGGAAGAAGCTCTCAAAAACAGTGAAAGACGGTACAGGACTATCTTTGAAAATATTCAGGATGTTTATTACGAAACACTTCTGGATGGCACAATCATTGAAGTCAGCCCTTCGATTGAGATGTTATCGGTATATAAAAGGGAAGAATTGATCGGTAAATCTGTTTACGATATATATGTAAATCCGGCAGATAGAAAAAAATTTCTCTCTCTGTTAAAAGCAGAAGGAAGGGCAATGGATTATGAAATTTTACTTAAAGACAGAGATAATACTCCTGTACCATGTGCAATTACGGCAAAGATTATTACAGATGATGCAGGTAATCCACTGAAAATTTGCGGAAATATGAGGGATGTGAGGTTACGTAAGAAGGCAGAAGAAGAACTGGACAGATCGAGAGAACAGGTTTTGAATATTCTGGAAAGTATAAACGACGGATTTTTTGCTTTAGATGATGGATTGAATGTGACCTACTTTAACAGGGCTGCATGCCGTTTACTTGGCAGAAAAAAAGAGGATGTACTTGGATATAACTTTTTTGATGCTTTTCCTGAAACAAGAGGCTCTGTCTTTGAAGAAAAATATACTCTCGCAATAAAAGAAAAAAAGGCTTTCTCCTTTGAAACTTTTTTTGAGATAAGTCCCTATAAAAACTGGTATTCTGTCCGTATATATCCATATGAAGAAGGTATATCGGTATATTTTCAGGTTGTTACGGAGAAAAAGAAATCACAGAAAAGACTTGAAAAAATGAATGCATGTTTTTTGAATTCAGGTATTGATACGGAGGAAAATATTCAGAGCTTTACGGCTCTTCTTGGGGAATTGCTTGAAGCAGATATTGCTCTTTATAACAGGCTTGACGGGGATATGATCTGTGCTGCCGGCAAGTGGAACGCTCCCGATGATTTTAACACTTACGATAGAGCCGAAGGCCATATATGTTATGATTTAATAAAACACAATATAGACAGACCTTTGATTGTGAGAGACTTAAATAAAACCGATTATTTCCGGAGTGATCCGAATGTTGAAAAATATGCACTGAAGACCTATATAGGGCAGTTAGTTAAATATTCTGGCATTTCCCGGGGCTCTCTCTGTTCTGTTTTTAAGAGAGATTTCTCTCCTTCTTCCGAAGATTTGAAACTTCTGAGTATTTTAAGTTCTGCCATAGGAAAGGAAGAAGAAAGAAAAATAGCAGAAGATCTTTTTATTGAAAGTGAAATAAAATATTTTCATCTTTTTGAACAGCTATGTGATGCAGCATTTCTTATAGATTGTGAGACAGGGTGCATAGTTCAGGCAAATAATCAGGCAGAGATTCTCCTGGGCATGGAACGAAAGGAAATAAAAGGACTTCATCAGACAGCCCTTCATCCTCCGGCAGATACAGAAAAATACAGAGAATATTTCAGGAAAGCTGTTGAGGGAAATTATATAGAAAATCTGGAAGGTAAAATAATCAGAAAAGACGGTGCAGTTATTTCCGTAAATATTGTGACATCAGGGTTAATACTTGGCAGGACTCGGTTTATTCTGGAAATTTTCCGGCATGTTAATAACAGATTGCTTTAATTGAAACGACTGATTTGAATAATAGATAAATACCGTCTGCCTGGTGCTCCTCCGAAAAAAATCTAAAGTGGATCTTATTCTTCCACTACTGTTTTTTCACACGATTTATCTATCTTTGTAAAAAATGATTGATTTTTTTTCCTGCCTGTTTTATGATATTATGGACACAAATTCAGAAAGGAAGGGATTTAAATGAAAAGATTTTTTGTTTTTCTGCTCGTAACTGCCATTATCTTATGTTTTTCCTCCAGAATTTTTGCAGCAGACAGAGGTCTCAAGCCGGGACTTACCCTGGAAGAGTTTAAAGCTTACTGGGAACAGGCAGGCAAAACACCTGAAGGAGCTGTGAAATGCCTTATTATTGCAGCACTTGAAACGGTAAAAGAAGGTAACAAAGACGGTAAAAAGATGTGGGGTATGGTACTTCATAAAGATTATGTGGACGGTAAAGGTGAAGTTTCAGACAGGTTTGCCATAGAGCAGTGTTCCAGACAGATAAAGGGAACTGATTTTAAAGGAGCCATACTGACTTCTTACCTTGGAGGAACTCCGGAAAACGGTTATGTCTGTTCTTATGAAAATGACCTGGTTGTAATTCAAACACAGGCAATAACAGACGGAGAAGAAGTAAAAATCTTTATACAGAGCGGTGGTAAAGATATGGCCACACCTGTAAGACTCAGGAAAAATAAAGACGGTTACTGGAAAATTGTGGAATATTCCTCTGTTTATACAGGTGTAAAACCGGTTGACAATAAAGATTTTTAATCAAACATGAAGCTTATTACCGATCCAGATAAATTTATATGAAAAAGATGAAGTTTGCAACTTCACTGGATGTTGATTTTCATATTTGGTTGTGACCGCTCCGGTCATGTCTGTTAGTAACCATTTTATCAGCTTTTGCCTGCCAGGCTCTTACGAAGAAAAATAATTCGCCTTATTTAATTTGTTTTACAGACAATAAATTAGCCCTTATTTAATTTTTAAGTCTATATAAAAAACGAATTTTTCTTCTCCAGAGCCCGCCAGGCAGAAGCTTTTTACGGATACCCTTTTACCTGTTACGATACTTAGTGCGTGATGTGAGAAACATCGCATCACGCATCAAGACCTTATTATCTGTATTCTTTCTCCAGTATCTGAATCATATCTTCCGTAAGTGCTTCACTTTTACGAAGTTCATCAAATTTATCGAGTAAATCTTTTACGGTAAGTTGCTTTTTGTCTTTTTCCGTCAGTATATCGATAATCTGTCCTCTGTGCATCATAACAGTCATGTTCCCGAGTTCCATGGCCTGCTGCATGCTGTGTGTTACCATCAGAACAGTGAGATTATCCCTTTCGATAAATTTCTTCGTAAGTGTTATTATCTGTGCCGCAGATTTAGGATCAAGTGCTGCAGTATGCTCATCTAAAAGCAGTACCTTCGGTTTTGTAATAACTGCCATTAAAAGAGTAAGAGCCTGTCTCTGCCCCCCTGAAAGAGAGCCTATCAGATTATTGAGCCTGTCTTCAAGTTTCATTTCAAGGTGGGTCACTTCTTCTCTGTAACGGGCAAGTCTTTCTTTGTTAAGTCCCGTTCTTAAATCTCTCTGTTTACCTCTTAACCATGCCATATGGAGATTTTCAGCAATAGTCATATTAGGAGATGTCCCCTTAAAGGGATCCTGAAAACATCTGGAAATAAATCTGGCTCTTCTGTAATCGGGTTCTGCCGTTACATCACACCCTGCAATTTCTATAGTGCCGCTGTCAGGGAAGAAAGAGCCGGCAATACCGTTCAGAAGTGTGGATTTCCCTGAACCGTTTGTTCCTATTACCGTTACGAAGTCCCCTTCTTTTATATTCAGATTGATGTCCTGAAGGGCATAAACCTCGTTTATAGTTCCTCTATTAAATTTTTTATGCAGATTTTTAATATGTATCATCTATGGTTCCTGTATTATAGTCAGTTATATTAAATCGTGACGAGTGGTTTCGTAATGGGTGATGCGTAATGCATATTTTCCCCACTTAGTACCGCTACAGGTAAATTAGTAACCATTTATCAGCTTCTGCCTGACAGGCTCTTACGAAGAAAAATAATTTGCCTTATTTAATTTGTTTTGCAGACAATAAATTATAGTGTATTTCATAACTTATTAGAATTTAAGTTTGTCGTGACGCGTAACGCGTAACGCGTGACAGGTTTAATCCCTGCGCATCATGCATTACGCTTTACGCATTACGAGGTCATTATTTATGGATAGTTATGAAACT
>JAKPQU010000561.1 GCA_029555925.1 Bacillota bacterium | reverse complement strand
TATGAAATACACTATAATTACTGAATAGTGAGTAGTGAATAGTAAGTAAAATCAATTTTTTTCACTTTTCACTTTTCACTCTGAATATTCTGTGATAAATTTCTTTTTCCATATGTATGTAAAATCATCTGTCATTTTTAAACACAATCAAAAATTTCTGGTAGGAATTAAATTTTTTATATAGAAATTTATATATAGTTAGTTTCATAACTATCCATAAATAATGACCTCGTAATGCGTAAAGCGTAATGCGTGATGCGCAGGGATTAAACCCGTCACGCGTCACGCGTTACGCGTCACGACGACTTAAATTCTAATAAGAGTTATGAAATACACTATAATCTTCGCGTAACGCGTCACGGGTTACGATAAAAATCAATCAGGAGGTTAATTCATTATGTGTTCAAAAAAATTACTATCATTACTTATCATTTTATCAATTTCCATAATCTGTATCATTCCGGCTTTTGCGGAAGACTTTAAAATTTCAAATCTGAAATTCGGTTACGGGGCAAAAGACGGGGATCTGAGAAAAATAACGGAAGAAACCACTACTATTAAAGCTCTTGGAAATCAAGAAATACCTGTAAATGATAAGATGGAAAAATCCACTCTTATAGGCATATCTTTCGATTATGAAGGAGCAGTTGAAGGGGCAATACTCAGGATGAAAATGCCGGACGCAGGTAATTTTTATAATTATGAAGGTAAAGCTGTGGCAGAAAATGTAAATTTTTATGATTATCAGATAAAATTCGATAAAGAAAAAGGTAATTATATAAAAACTATTGCCATGTTATCTTCCGATCCTTACGGGAAATATACCTTTGAAATAATTTACAAAGACAATATAGTCGGCTCAGTAGATTTTAATTATGTCTCTCTAGAAAAAGAAGAATTCAGTATTTCCAATGTGAAATTCGGCTATGCTGTAAAAGACGGAGATAAGAAAGAAATAACGGAAGAAACTACTGAGATTAAAGCTGTCGGGAACTATGAAACAGAAGTAAACGGGAAAATGGAAAAATCCACTCTCACAGGTATTTCCTTTGATTATAAAGGTGGAGTAGAAGGTGTTATACTCAGAATTAAAATGCCGGAATCAGGGAAATTCTATAATTATAAAGGTGAAACAGTGGCAGAAAATACTACAACCTATGATTACAAATTAAAATTCGACAATGAAGCAGGTAAATATATAAAAACCATAGCATTTTTATCTTCTGATCCTTACGGAACATATACCTTCGAAATAATTCATAAGGATAAAGTTCTTGGCTCGGTAGAATTTAATTATAAGGAAAAATAAGAATATGTCGTAACGCGTGACGCGTTACGCGTGACGCGTTACGAATCTTTAATGAATAGCAAATCCGCAGTCAATATTAATAGTCTGTCCTGTTATGCCGGAAGAATGGTCAGACGCAAGATATAGAACCATTTCCGCTACTTCATCCGGACTGAGTAGCCTCTTTAAAGGAATAGCCTTTATTGTATTTTTCAGCAAAATATCCTCTTCAGAATTAAACATTTTAGAAAGAACACCTATAGTGCCTTTATGAAACATGTCCGTATCCATGGCACCGGGGCATATGGTATTAACATTTATCCCGGAAGACGCCACTTCTTTTGCAAGAGATTTAGAGAATCCTATAACTGCCGCTTTTGATGCAGAATAGGCAGTGGCAAGAGGTGCGCCCACATCACCGGAAACAGAAGAAATATTTATAATCTTTCCTTTTATATTATTTTTGAGCATAATATTTACTGTTTCTCTGGTCATAAGAAATGTACCTGTTATATTTACAGAAAAAATCCTGTTCCATTCTTCCAGTGTAGTATCAGTCATTTTCTTTACAAGTGCAATAGATGCATTGTTAACAAGTATATCTACTTTACCATATACAGACAGGATTTTTTCAAATATATATTTAACCCTTTCTTCAGAAGAAACATCTCCGGGAATAACAAGAACATTATTTTCATTTTTCCAGGTTTGTTCAAGTAAATCTTTATCTCTGGATATAACGACAACATGTGCTCCTTCCCCGAGGAAAGCTTTTGCCGCTGAAAGTCCAAGTCCTTTTGATGCACCTGTTATAATTGCTACTTTATCTTTAAACATTTTATATAAATAGCTCCTTTCTTCATTTAGTACCGCTACAGGTAAATTAGGAATGAAAATTTATTAATTGTCTCTTTCCTCGCGTCACGCGTTACGCGTTACGCGTCACGATTAATATATTTGAGACATTTATTTAACTGCCATTCCTTAGTACCGCTACAGGTAAATTAGTAACCATTTATCATCTTCTGCCTGACAGGCTCTTACGAAGAAAAATAATTTGCCTTATTTAATTTGTTTTACAGACAATAAATTAGCCCTTATTTAATTTTTAGTTCTATATAAAAACTAATTTTTCTTCTCCAGAGCCCGCCTGGCAGAAGCTTTTTACGGATACCATTTTACCTGTTACGGTATTTAGTGAGTAGTGAATAGAACAGGCTAACCTTTACTCACTGCTAACTGATAAATACTCTGAGACTTCTTTTATTCGAGTTTTTCAGCCATAAATCCTTTATACTTCAATTCATAATTACAAAAAATCAGTCTCCCCGGACGAAGTACATATGGACATTCCTTCCACTCACTGCTCACTATTCACTGCTTACTCAAATAGTTAACAAAAAATTAACAAATACGGCTTGACTTACATGGAGATAAGTTTTAGAATATATTTAATGATAAAGTTATAAAAACAAAAAAAGGAGGGATAAAAGGATGTATTTAGATAGAGAGGAAATCACCTGTGAAGAGATTCACGGCTGCTATGTTATTATAGATCCGTAGTATTACAGATTATGACAGAAAAAAAAGAAATCGCCTTTATTTATGAGGCGATTTTGATTTTATATGCAAAGGTAGAGACCTCTTGAGGAATATATGTTTAAATAAAAATTTTGCCCTCCTTGCAACAGGAATGACCGTTTCCAGGATAGGTAGCTGGATTGATTTCATCGGATTAAACCTCTATGTATACAATACCTTCGGTTCAGGAAAAATCCTGGGAACATTTCTGATGGCAAGAATGTTACCTTCCATTCTCTTCGGTCCTTTAGGCGGATATATTTCCGATCATTATTCCCGCAGAAAAATAATGATTGTCTGTGATACGGTAAGAGCTTTTTTAGTAATGGGCTTCATATTCACAAAGGATCTCTTTACTTTTTTTGCAATAGGCATAATACTGTCTGCCCTCGATAAGATTTATACTGCAGCAAACAATGCATTTCTGCCCGATATAGTAAAAAAAGAGGAACTTATGGAAGCAAACTCCGTAATAAAAATGGCTGCTTCCACCGTTACAATCCTGGGTGCTATGGCCGGCGGCATAATTGTTTCATCTCTTAATTTCTCCTGGATTTTCATTATAGACTCTATAACATTTGTTTTTTCTATCATATGTGTAATACTGATACGTAATATTAAAGAAATAGAAAAAGAGTATAAAAAAAGAGAAAATCCATGGGAAGAATTCAGAGATACCCTTATATTTCTCAAAAAACAAAGAGCCATTCTGTTTCTCATAATCATCAAACTGATAGATGCTCTAGGGAGCGGAGCCTATAACACAGGAATTCCTTTATTTTCAAAAGTTCTCGGAATAAGTCGCGGTGGCGCCTACGGATGGCTTATCGCCGCATGGTCTGCAGGAGAATTTGCAGGATCTCTTCTGACAAAATATATATCTAAAAGATTCAATACAGGCGCTGAAAAATTTTTCTCCCTGTCGGTACTTCTTATGGCTCTTGGCATGGGATGTACCTTTCACTTTAAAAATCTTTACTATGCAATGATTTCCATCTTCGCAGGAGGATTTGGAGACGGACTGTCAAATGTTGTATTCTTCACAGTTCTTATGAAAGATACACCTGATAATATGAGAGGAAAAATCATAGGAACAGTAGCATCACTTATTGTAAGTACAGTAGCATTCGGCATGGCCATATCGGGATTTTTTATGGATAAAAATTTCAATGTATTGGTAACAGATTTATCGACAGGATTTATTATTGTAAGTGTTTTCCTGGGACTGGTATATTTTGTAGTGAGTCGTGAGTCGTAAAAAGTGAAAAGTGAAAAGTGAAGGGTGAAAAAGAAATCGTGAGTCGTAAAAAGTGAGAAGTGAACGGCAGGGGCATTTTATTAAACGCCCTGAAGATAAAATAGGCATTACGCATCACCCGTCACGCGTCACGACAGAAAGGATTGTTAAAAATGACAAAAGAATTTCCATTTAAACCACGTGTAGGAGGCTGGGAGGTTACACTGAGATGTAACATGAACTGTGTCCACTGCGGTTCAAGTGCCGGCCCTGCAAGGCCGGACGAGATGACTGAACAGGAAGGGCTTTCTCTTATAGAACAGCTTGTGGAACTGGGTATGGAAGAAATGACTCTTTCGGGAGGAGAACCACTACTACACCCTTCATGGCAGGTTTATGCAAAAAAGCTCGTAGAAGGAGGAGTAAGGACAGGGCTTATAACAAACGGTCTTCTTCTTGAGGAAAATATAGATAAACTTCTTTCTGCCGGCATTCGCCGCGTGGGATTGAGTATGGACGGGACGGAAAAAACTCATAATTTTATCCGCAACCATCCCAATTCCTTTAAAATCTCCATAAAAGCCGCAAAAAAAGCTACGGAAGCAGGACTATCTGTGGCGGCAGTGACACATATATCCAGATTAAATATAAAAGATATGGAAGAAATGTATAACATTCTTTCAGATGTTCCTGTCGGTTCATGGCAGATTCAGATAGTATTCAAGCAGGGCAGGATGAAGGAAAACGAACAGTTTGCCCTTGAGCCGGAAGATCTGCTGGAAATAGCGGATTTTATTCATGAAAAACAGCAGATACAGGGCGGAATAAGAGTGACTCATGGAGATAACATGGGCTATTATTACGAACCTTCCATAACAAAATTTCCCTGGAAAGGATGTTTTGCAGGCCGTCATGTTATAGGCATAGATGCAGACGGTTCCATTAAAGGATGCCTGTCCCTTCCGAGAAACATGGTGGAAGGGAATATAAGAACAGAAACGCTCAAAACCATATGGCAGGATCCTCAAAGATTTAAATATAACAGATATTTTTCGCCGGATATGATGGAAGGTTACTGCAAAGATTGTCCAAAGAGTGAACCCTGCAGAGGGGGATGTACTGTAACTGCTATATCTGCAACAGGGAATAAATTTAATAATCCCTATTGCTGTTACAGGTTGCAGAGAGAAGTGGTGAGTCGTGAAGAGTGAAGAGTGAAAGGGATACTTACGCGTGACGCGTGACGCGTTACGCGTCACGATTATCACACATCACACATCACGCTTTATAAAGGAGGCAATAAATTTTGAACATATCTCCCTGTCTGAAAAATTTTACAGAAAAATTCAAAACAGAATTTACAACTCTTGGCAATACTCCTGCAGGAATACTGGTAAATAAACATGCCCCTGCAACAAGTATTATATTTTCTTTTCATGGAGGTGTAGCATATGAGCCGGAAGATCTCTGGGGTATTTCTCATTTTACAGAACATATTCTCCTGAGGGGAACGGAGAAATTCCCCACTCTTTATGATATATCCCGTCAGGTAGAGAGGATTGGAGGACAGATTTCTGCCTATTCCACAAGGGATATGACATCATTCTGGATAAAAACACCTCCAGGATATGAAGAACATGCCCTTGATTTAATGGTTGAAGTCCTTACAAAATCTTCTCTTAAAGAAGAATTCATTCAATCGGAACGCCTTATTATACAGCAGGAAAGACAGAGAGAGATAAACAATCCTTCTCTTTATTCATCACTTATGATTGAAAGTCTGCTCCTTCTTCCCCATGCCGTATCAAGACATCCTGTAGGAGAAGACAGGGTTATAAATGAAATGAATGCTTCCACCCTTGGAGACTATATAAAACATGTTTATCATAAAGACAATATGACAGTAGCTGCTGCAGGTAATCTTTCAGAGGATTTTATAAAAAAACTTGCAGGAGCAGTGAAAAAATTTCCATCAGGAGAAAGATTGAAAGAAGCAGATTTTACACTTGAGTCGAAGGATGCAAAAATAATTCACCTTCCTTCCCATCATAAATCACAGGTCCATCTTTCTATAGGATGGAAATTTCCTGTAACAGAACACCTTGAAGGACTTACCTGGAGAATTCTGAGGGCTCTCCTTACTTCCGGCTATACAAGCCTCCTCAATCATTTACTCAGGGAGAAAGAAAACATAACCTATCTATGTTCAAGTCTCTTCAATCATTACGGAGGGAAAGGTGTGTTTAAAATAAATCTTGCCCTTTCAGATAAGAATTTAAAGAGAGCCATCGAGCTTATTGACGGTTTTATGGAAGATTTAAAAGGAGGAAACATTCCCGAAGAATTACTCTATGAAGCGGTTTTAAGGCATGGAACAAATGTAATATTTTCACTGGAAAATTCTATGGAAGTGGCAAAAATTATAGGAGAACACCTCACAAGAGAAGATATAAAATTTTCATATCATGAATATCTTACGGAACTGGAAAAAATCAATATGTCTTACGTGATGGATCTTTTAAAGAATCATCTTATAGAGAGTAATAAAAAAATATTGCTTCTCACAGGTTCTGACGAGGTTTATACATGTTTTCCAGATGCGTTTAAACTGGTCACTGATAACTGATTACTGTAAAAGAAAGGAGTCCTAAATATGTCAGTAAAAAAACTGGATCATATAAGTATAATGGCAAAAAAACCGCAGGAGGTAATGGAATTTTATAAAAATTTCTTCAATTTCGAATTAATATCAAAAAGAGAATTGCCTGATATGGGTATGAACCTTTACATTATTAAAGGAATGGAAGAAATCATTGAAATCATAGAACCGACAAAGGAAAATAAAATGGAAGACGGCCTGAAACACATAGCTTTTTTCTCCGATAACATAGAAGAAGATTTTAATATTTTTAAAGAGAAAGGGGCAAAACTCATACATAAAGAGGTTCAGCATACTGAAAATCTATCATTTTTCTTTGTAAAATCACCGTCAGGTGAACTTGTGGAACTTATACATTATTGAACATCATATGTTGAGACGGGAGACGTAGTTTTATTAGAATCGTGACGCGTAACGCGTAACGCGTGACGGGTGGAGCGTAATGCGTGTTTTCACCGGTACCGTGCAAACACAGTGTTTCCCCCTACTTTTCACGTCTCACGTCTCACCACTCACGTCTCACGACTCGCTACTGAGGAGGTCCCTGGACAGGGGGTTTCTCCGGTTTCGGCACTGCTGTCTGCAGTATATCGATTATTCTTCCGTTGTCTTTCTCTTTTGCCAGGTCCATCGGAGTTTTTCCACTATTATCTTTTATAAATGCATCAGCTCCGCCTTCTACGAGTAATCTCGTTTCATCTTTATTATTATTCTCTGCCGAATAGTGAAGAGGAGTCTTTCCCTGCTTATCTCTTACATCCATATCTGCTCCGCCTTCTATGAGTATTTTCGTTTCATCTTCATTTCCTTTTTCTGCAGACCAGTGAAGAGGGGTTTTGCCGTAATTATCCCTTATATTCAGTAATGCTTTACCTTCTACAAGGAGCCGTGTTTCATCTCTTTTTCCATTCTGAGCAGACAGATGAATAGGAGTCTTACCTTCTTTATCTTTTGCATTTAAATCTGCCCCGCCTTTTATAAGGAGTGATGTTTCATCCCTCATACCATTCTGTGCAGAGAGATGAAGAGGCGTTCTGCCATAATTATCAATTGCATCAATAGTGGCATGCTGAGATATAAGCAAACTTACAGTATTTTCCTGTCCGCTTGATGCAGCATAGTGAAGGGGAGTGTCTCCGTCTCTGTCAGGAGCATTTATATTCGCTCCGCATGATATAAGCCTGTAAGCAGCACTTTCCCGACCTCTTGATGCCGCTATATGTAAAGGAGTGCTGCCATTCCTGTCCGTAGAATTTATATCTGCGCCATAAGATAGAAGCAATTCTACAAGTTCATCGTTACCTCCGTAGGCTGCAGAATGGAGAGGAGTTTTTCCGTCTTTATCCCTCATGTCTATTCTTGCACCGCTATATATAAGTAATTTTCCTATAGAGGCGCTCCCGCTTTCTCCTGCTATATGAAGAGGGGTTCTGTCTTTATTATCTGTACTGTTTATATAGGCTCCTCTGTATATAAGCAGCTCAGCCACATCTTTGCCATTTCCTTCTGCCGCCCAGTGCAGTGGAGATTTACTGGAATTATCTTTTGCATTCACATCAGCTCTTAAAGCCAGAAGTAACTGGGCCAGTTCTTTTCTATTTTTTTTCGCTGCCCAGTGTAAAGGAGTAGAATTATCACTGTCCCTTGCATAATAAAGACCGGGGTTGGCTCTGACCATGTCTATGGCAGTCTGTTCATTGCCATTTTTCAAAACATCGAAAAAATTCGAAGCATCTGCAGATTTAATAGAAAGAAACAAAATTAAGAAAGATAATATAATACTCCTAATATATATCATGTCGCACACCTCAATTCTTTATTCTTTAGCTCCTTATCCTTCAAGGATCTTCACAATAGCACCTTTTTTCTCTTTTAGCAAAAGGAATAATCAACCTCTGTTATTAACATATTATTCTTTTTCTATATCATGCCTGTGTTTTCCCAGATAATATTCGGGAAACTTTATGCTTATAACAAGCAAAATCACTGTTGCAGGCCAGCCTGTATAGAAATCAACCGTATCTTCAAGTTCCTTATGAAAACAGCCAAGGTAAACTATAGTCAAAGATGTAATAATATAAAAAATTCCCCACATGGCAGTAACAAGATTCCAGGTCTTTAAAAAATAAGGAGATTTTTTTACTTTTTCCGGTATTCTCTCAAGTGTTTCCTTATTGACAAATCTGAGCACAAGAGGCTTTGACAGAAGAATAGAACCAAGGAATATAAAACCGAATATGGCCTGATCGAAAGCTTTAACCATTATATGTAAAGAGGGATGACTTTTAAAAGAAGATGTGAAGAAATTCAATAAGATCATAAACAATGTTATGACAGCAAAAATATTGACTTTTTTCATAACTGCTATATTGATAGTAAAAAGAATTATATACCAGATAAGTACAAAGACCATACCGGCCAGGCCTCTGTTGAAGTGTAAGAAAATATAAAGTCCGTTAAGGGGAATAATCAACCCGAAGAGTAATTCTTTCCACGGCATATTATCTTTTAAAGATGTCCAGAAATTTTTCTTTTTAGAATCGCTCATATTTAACCACCTCAATATCTAAAATAAACACAGGCAAAAATTATACCATATTTCCGATAAAATTACTCTTTATAATAATAAAAAAAATATAGCTTCATAAAAACTCTACAGATTACGGTAATTTTATTATTTTCTATACTTTCGCAGATTTCAGAAAAAGCCTTGAGTTTATTAGGTTTTATGTTTTAACTGAAGTCAATAAAATCAAAGGTTTTATAAAAAAGTGCGAAAGTATAGCAATTATATAACGTTAAATTTATCGTCATATTGCTATGGTAAAATCGGCTGGCAGTAATGATGGGATTGCTTCGCTTCGCTCGCAATGAAAGGATTACATTTATTTTTCCTTTATTTTTTGCGTAATTCCTGTTTAAGATTTACTGGAATGTTTAAATTTTCGCCACGATAAAATAATTGCCAGAACCATTACTGCTACAATTACCACCAGTAGAATATTTAAAGAAATACCATTCTCTGTTTTCTTTTCCTCAATCTTTACTGAAGGGTTAAAGCTTTTCATTTCAGAAAGAGTAACAGGAACGGGAGATGCTCCTATCTTTTCTTTATTCCCGGAAATATTTATTATTGTCTCATCACTGTTTCCGTATACTTCACCTGTGTACATAAGATAAGCTCTTGCAGGCATTACATGAAATATACCGGCCGTTTCTGCCCTGAGTTTATAAGTAATCTTACTGGCATCACCGCGATAATAAGTGGTAAAACAGACACATTTTTCATCTCTTAATTCCCTGTGAGTAAACCAGTAATCCCATTTTTCATCAGGGGAATAACCTTCTATCTCGTCAGGAACATATTCGCATCCTGCAGGCCTGGGGTCTTCAATGACAAGATATTCAGAATCCTGATAACCGCTTATTTCAAGTTCTTCAAGTATAAGGTCATTGGTCTTTATTTCCATCTCTCCCCTGTCATTGACAGGTATCTCCTTTTTCTCATCAGATGACCGGCCCGGTTCAATAAGATAAAACTTTCTGGTAATATTAAAACCGGAATCTGCCGGCATTACAGGTTCTTCATCTGTATAATATGTCAGATAAACATTATAGTAAAGGAGGCCGGAACCTTTTATTTCAAACTTTATTTTATTTGCCCCGGGAACAAGCCCTTCTCCGAAAGATATTTCTATTTTCTTTCCGGATGTACCTATGTCATCTTTTGTGAATTTAAAGGAACTTATTTTTTTGCCATTAACATATAAATTCCCGTGAAAATCAGGATTTAATTCTTTAGTAATCTTTACATATTCCGTAATAGCCATTACTGCAGAGGCAGTATCTTTTGAAGAATACCAGGAATTTCCTTTACGTTTTAAAGAAAGATATTTTACTATGGAAGGAATAAGTTTGCTTTCAGGTTTTACAGATATAAGAGCCATAAGGCAGTAAGAAGTACTTTCCACCCTGTTCTCTGTCCATCCGTAACCTCCCGGCCATGAAGCAGTTGTTTCCCCTGTTTCTGCAGTTGTTTCCAGTATTTCAATTACATTTTTTGCTTCCTTCTGTAAACCTGCCTTTTTAAGAGATAAAGCAAACACTGCCATAGAATAAGGATTAAGTGCTTCATATTCATCGTAAAGTGACATGAGCCAGTCTTTACAGTCAACACCGGCAGTTACGAGAGAAAAAACCATGTAAACTTTTGTATTTATATCTCTTTCAGCGGCATAATTATTTTTTAGCCATTTTATACCATGGTTAAATCTCTCTTGATCAACCTCATAACCTGCCGATTTTGCCAGGGACATGCCATAAACAACATAGGCTGTCATAAAGGGATGGCTTTTATCCCTAGGCCACCATCCCCAGCCTCCGTCAGGATGCTGAAAATTATAAAGTCTCTGAAAACCTGCTCTTACCATTTGAGGAAGTTCTTTATCTATATGTAAATTCAGTTCTTTCAGAGTTTTTGCCACTATTACAGACGGAAGAAAACGGCTCATTGTCTGCTCCACACATCCATAGGGATATCCTGTGAGGTATTCCAGGGATGAAAGAAGAGAAGAGGAAAGGGATGGTTCGAGCATTATGACGCATTTTGATGACTCTCTTTTTGCATTATCTGGAAGAGTGATTTCTTCTTCAGCCTTATCTTTAGTAACTCCGGAAATTGCAGCAGTTTGCTCCGTTCCATGAGGAAGAACAGGTACAGTCATTTCAACTGCATCGGATTCCTGGTCTGTAAGGGCAATAAGTTTTACCTGACATAGCCCCTGTTTCTTTACTCTCACTTTCCAGTCTATTGTTGCAGAACCGTCAGGGAGAACCTGAACTTTACACTGCTGTTTATTTTTTTCAATAAATTCAATCCCTCCGTCTATTTCAAGTTTTGCATAAACAGTTTTTTCACTGTTCAGATAATTATGGACAATACCCGTTATGACTGTTTCATCCCTTTCAGTAAAAAACCTGGGCATAATAAGCCTTGCCAGAAGGTCTTTCGTAACTATAACTTTTCCCGTCTTTTCTCCCGTTTTTGTATCTTTACTTACCGCTCTGGCAGTTGCCCTCCACGTTGTAAGACTGTCAGGGAAAGAGAGATTTATTTCGGCTCTGCCATTCTGATCTGTTATGATTGAAGGGTTAAAGTATGCAGTATCAGGGAAATATTCTCTTGTAAAGTCAGGCTGAATAACCTGTGAGTCGGAATCATCTATTGTGACTCCTTCAATATTATCATCATCTATGGCACCTGCCTGAACATCTGAATATAAGTCATACTTTCCGCCGGATTCATAAAACAGTTGATCCGCACTGTTTCTCAAGGAATTATATGTAGAAACACCGTTGCCTCTTGCACCATAGAAGAATTGCTGAATATCCGAAACCGTTTCGCCTGCCACAGCATAGATAGACTCATCAGTAAGTCCGAAAGAAACCTGAGACGATACAGGTCTTTTCTTCCGATCAAGGGTTTTAATTATAAATTTTCCATTCTCCCGCGGCCTGTATTCTTCCTTATCAGACTCCATGGAAACAGTAAGGAATTTATCATCAGGAGGACATATTATTTTTTTGCTCTGAGTGTAAAACTTTCCGTTACGGAAAAAATTTACTGAAATATAAAAATCAGGTGTATATTTATCTGTTATTTTTACTTTATAGCAGGCTGTTTTATTGGAGAGATCTATTATTCTGTAATCCAGTATATCATGTCCTTCCACAGTAAGAAAAGCTTTTATGCCTTCATAAGGACATACAATAAGGAAATATGCAGTATCACCCGGTTCATATATATGCTTATCAGGTATGATATCTACTTTATTCAGATTATTCCAGTTATAATAATCGGTTCCCCCGTAGGAATAAAGTTCAATACTCTTCTTTACCATATTATGATTTTGATCTTTAGCCCTGCAAATCACCTGATAATACCCTTCTTTCTCGGGAACAAAATCATAAGACATATTCCCCCTGCTATCAGTTTTCAATTTAATAGATTCAATAGTTTTCCATTTCCATTTTTTCTTTTCTTTATCATAATTTTCATAATTAAAATCAAGAGTAAAATCTGTTTCTATCGGATTTCCTTCATAATCTCTTGTCTCTATCTTAAGACTGCCCTTTTCACCGGGATTATAAACATACCTGTCCTGTGTAATTATAAAATAAAAAGAAGCTCCTGTTATAAGTATTCTAGAGCTTCCTGTCACTTCCCTTCTGCTTTCGTCCGTCATGGTTACTACAACAGTATAATTCGCATCATAATTAATATCTTCCGCAGGAAATGAGAAGGAACCTTTACCGTTTTTATCCGTTTTGCCCTGTCCTGTTTTGAGTTTCTGACGTTCAAATGCATCTATAAAATTCTCAGCAAAAATCTCTTCTTCCCACCAGTTATTCCAGAAAGAAGGGGAATAATAATCTCTATATATCTGCCATTTATATTCTTTCTCAGGTACAGGAGCACCGAAATAGTATTTTCCGTCTATATTAAAAGTCATAGTATCTCCCTTTATATAATGTGCCTTATCCGGTGTTACAGTAATTTTAAATTCCGGCTTTCTGTATTCCTCTACCAGAAAAGTGCCTTCTTTTGTCTGTCCGTCAGGTGCGGTGCAGATTATTCTATAAGTTCCCAGAGGAGGTTCTTCAGGAAGAGTAATATCTCCTGAGATAGTGCCGTAATCATCTGTTTTAATATTTTTCTTATAAATCTCGCTATTTTTAGCATCTTTTATTGAAATTTTAATATCTTCACCGGCTACATATTCAAGTTTTCCGTTTTTCTCATATCTGAGTGTACCTTTAAAAAATACTTTCTGAGAAGGTCTGTAAACAGGTCTATCAGTATAAATATATGCCATAAAGCCCGGTCTGCTGTCAGGGACTTTGAAATTGATTTCACAGGTGTCATCATTGCACATAGCCAGTATTCTGCATTGAGATCCACTTTTAAAACCTTTAAGATTTATATTCAGAATTCCATTTTTATCGGTACTGTAATTTCTACTTTCATTGCCTGAAAAAAGCTTTATATCGCCTTTTAGAGGGGAAGAATTTTCCCTGTCCTGTATGGATAAAAGAAGCATATCTTTTGAAATTTTGGCAGAAAGAGCAATTGCGCTTATTCTTATTGAAGAAGAAACAGAATCTTTTGCAGTAGAAGCCACCAGGTAATAAACACCTGAAGATAATTCAGGAAGATTCAGAACAAAATCTCCACGGGCGTAATGATTATCAGAAGATTTCATTGTAACACTTTTGTTTATTTCTTTCACCGGAGCAGATTGTAAAGAATAATCTTTATATTTATCGGCAGGTAAATCAGCAGGTATTTTATATAGCTTTAAATTAATATTTTCGTCATGAGAGCCTGCACTATCACTGCAGTATATATAACCTTTAAAAGAAATCTTTTCTCCCGGATAATACAGGTGCCTGAGAGAAAAAGTTATCCTGTAAGTATCCGCAAAAGATGGTAAAGAGAAAAAACATAATAACAGAACCATTACATATATTATTCTTTTCATAATAAAAAAATCCTCACTGAAATAGAGTGAAAAGTGAGTAGTGAATAGTGAGTACTATCCTATTCTTTTCACTTTTCACTCTAATTAAATTCTAATAAGTTATGAAATACACTGTAAAGTATAACTATATATATTCTATAAAAAATTTAAAAATCTCTTTTTTCCGCAATTTTATATTAAAAATCGTAATATAAAAATACTTTTCAGGAAGGAAGTGAAGGAAAATAAAAAGAATATATATTTTTATAGAGGTAGTTCTTTTACAACCCGGTTCATTATATAGTGTATTTCATAACTTATTAGAATCTAAGTCGTCGTGACGCGTAACGCGTGATGCGTGACGGGTTTAATCCCTGCACATCACGCATTACGCTTTACGCATCACGAGGTCATTATTTATGGATAGTTATGAAACTAACTATAAATAAAATTATCCTGTTTAAAGAAATTCATAGCAATAATAAAATATATCGATGGGAAGAGAGAGGGAGAATGTTGTCAAAGAATAAGGATATATTGTATCATCTAATTAAAATGGAAACACTTGTAGCAAATATATCCACCCGTTTTATCAATGTAAATGCCGGAGATTTAGAGGAAGTTATAAAATCTACCTTGAAAGAAATAGGAGAATTTATAGATGTAGACAGATCCTTTCTTTACTTTTATTCAGGCGACAGAACCGAAACAGTTAAAGGCTATGAATGGTACAGAAACGGATTTGAGCCGATGGTGCAGAAATTCCTGGATATATCACTGAAACCCTACTTCTGGGCAACAGGTATAATAAGAGATCTGAAACCGGTTTATGCCAGCAAACCTTCGGAATTACCACTTAAAGAACAGGATTTAAAAGAATTCTGGGAAAAAAGCAAAGTAAAATCTTTCCTTTCTGTCCCTCTTTATATCAGAAAAAAACTCATAGGTACACTTGGTTTTTTAATGGAAAGAAAGGAAAAAATATGGCAGGAAAGTGATATAAGAATCTTAAATATGACAGGAGAAATTTTTGTAAATCTTCTGGAAAGACAGAGAACCGAAGCGGCATTAAATGAATATCGCAAAAATCTTGATGCCATATTCTCCAGCATAAAAGACGGAATTATTTCTGTAGATAAAAATCTTAATATTATTGAATGTAACGAAGCAGCGAAAACAATATGTAATGTCTTTTCAACCACACCGGCAAAATCGTTAAAAAATCCGGGCTGCAACAGCAAAGAGTGTCTGAAAGCTCTCAAAAAAACCCTGAAAACAAAAGAAATTTCTGAATTATACCGCATTGAATGTAATTGCAACAGCCGGCCTTCTCAAATAGTTACTGTTACCATAACACCTTTAATAAACGGAGAAAATGAAAATAGCGGGGCAGTTATGGTAATAAGGGATGAAACAGAACTGGTAGAAGCAGACCGTATGCTTCAGGAAAGAGGTCAGTATTATAATATTACAGGTAAAAGTAAAAAAATGCAGGAACTTTACTCTTTTCTGGAAAAGCTTGCCAGTATCCCTTCTACAGTACTTATTACAGGGGAAAGCGGTACCGGCAAAGAACTTATCGCAGAAGCCATTCATTATAAAGGGAACAGAAGAAACAATCCTCTCGTGAAGGTAAACTGTGCTGCTCTTCCGGAAAATCTTCTGGAAAGCGAGTTATTCGGCCATGTAAAAGGAGCATTTACAGGTGCAATTAAAGATAAAACAGGATGGTTTGAAAAAGCCCATAAAGGTACCATATTCCTGGATGAAATAGGTGATATAACGCCTGCCATGCAATTGCGTTTATTGAGATTTCTTCAGGAAAAGGAATTTGTTCCCGTAGGTTCTACAAAAACCGTGAAGGTTGATGCCAGGGTTATAGCGTCTACCAATCAGGATATAGGCAGAAAGGTTAGAGAAGGAACCTTCAGAGAAGATCTATATTATCGTATCAAGGTTGCAGAAATCAAGCTGACACCACTGAGAGAAAGAAAGGAAGACATACCACTTCTGACAGAACATTTCATCAAAAAATACAACAGGGAATTCAATAAAACCGTTACAGGCATTTCACAGAATGTGGAAAAAATATTCATGAACTATCAATGGCCCGGTAACATAAGAGAACTTGAACATGTAATAGAACATGCCTTTATCATAACCGGACAACCTGTTATCATAGTAAATGACTTGCCTGATGAATTAAAAAAATTTGCTGTGAAGGAAGAGAACTATAAAACCATTGATGAAGCCATGAAGATCAAAGAAGTTTTAAAAAAAACTAACTGGAAAAAAGCAAAAGCTGCAAGAGTTCTTAATATGGACAGAAAAACAATCTATAGAAAAATGAAAAAATATAATATTCCTATGGAAAAACAGGCTGAAAATATACAATTTCCATAAAAATACTCATTCTTCTTATCAGGTATCATCACTCCGGTAAAATAAATGCCACAGTTTTTGATAAATGCCACAGTTTTCAACACATGCCACAGTTTTTATACGACTCAGTGATTATATATTCATCAATAGAACAGTCAGAAAAAATAAGTTGTGAGAATCTAAAATCAGTAAATAATGTGGGAAATATGCCTTTTTGCCATATAATCACTGAAAGGCACTTACTGAATTAAATCTTCTGGCAGATATTTTGCAGTATTATACGGAGTATATCTTTTATAAAAAATTTAATAAAGTCACTTTGTGAAGATGGTCATGTTATTATAGTGTATTTCATAACGTATTAGAATTTAAGTTTGTCGTGACGCGTAACGCGTAACGCGTGACGCGAGGAAAGAGACAATAATTTTCATTCCTAACTATAATTGTATGGCATATAGAGATTTTTTATCTGTCATGGAATAATAACGAGGGGATACTTTTTATGATACGGAGGTGATGTAAAAAAAACTTATGATTTATTTCATAGAGAGAGGGAGAACATTTAATGAAATACGAATGTAACCTGTGCGGTTATATCTGTGATCTGGAAAAAGAAATATGTATTGAAAATTTCCCCGATAACTGGACCTGTCCTGTCTGTGGTCTGAGCGGTTTTGTTCTCTATCTTGTTTCATAGAAAGGGAGGCAACATAAAAAATTTGTTCTCTATCCTGTTTCATAGAAAGTGTGTCCAGGGGGAGAAATATGTAAATTGATCAATCAGGTCAGTATCAAAAAGAGAGTAAAGGGAATTTTATAGTATGTGAAGGGCAGAGCAGACATGCTAGCTGCCCTTCATAATTTCATCCCTGTGTGCCCTGTCAGGGTTCATTTTACCGGGATTCGCAAAAACCTTCATATAAAAAATTCAGTAATATTTCAGAAGCTTTCTTATGAAGAGTTTCATTTTCATTACCGCATTTAGGGGAATATATACAGGCAGGACATCCTTCTTCACAGGGACAATCCCTTACAAGCTCAAAGGTCATCTTCACTATTTCATGGCACAAATGAAACGCTTTTTCCGAAAGACCTATACCTCCTTCAAATCCGTCGTAAATAAAAATTGTAGCCTCACCTGTATCGGCATGCCACGGGGTTGAAAGCCCCCCTATATCCCATCTGTCACACATAACATGAAAAGGCATTACACCTATCATGGCATGTTCTGCCCCGTGAAGAGCTCCCTCTAAATTACATATGTTTCCCTTTATCTGCTCCGGTATAATAAACCATAGAGACATAGTTTTAAAGAGCAACGGAGGAAGTTCCAGAGGAACTATACGTGCCATTGAATCATATTTTTTTATTTTATAACCTGTATAATATTCTTTTACCTCTACCTCTCCGAAGAAAATGTGCAGGTTCCCTGATTTTTTACTGTTAATCTCTCTTAAAATTTTCAAATCCACTTCTTTTATTACTTCGGTATGATAATCAACATCATTCTTTTTAACATAAATGTGGCATTTTTCAAGATCCATTTTCTTTACTTTATAAGTTTCTCCCTGATGAATCAGCACCGCTCCTTCATGACCTTCTCTGTATGCCTGGGCTCTATCCATGGTTTCAAGGAGTGTTCCATCACAGAAAACTTTGAAAACAATGGAAGAAATACTGTTTAAACTGACCTTTTCTACAGGTCTTATCTTCCCGCTGTAAACCAGGCCATAGGACATTTTTCTCAGTAGTTTCCTGTATTCCAGATCTTTTAAAAAATCATTTAATTTATGGCCGAAGTATAACGTATCTTTCAGAGGAGAAAGAGGCAATTCAGAGGAAGCACATAAGATATGACCTTCTATTATATAGGGATTTTCCAGGTCTATTATAGCATGTTCATGAGGTTTATCAAAAAAGCAGCCGGGATGTTTCATAAAATACTGATCCAGGGGGTTCTGAAATGCTACAAGAGTAACAACAGATGCATCTGTTCCTCTTCCTGCTCTTCCTGCCTGCTGCCATATAGATATGATTGTACCTGGATAACCTGATATGACAGCACAGTCAAGGGTTCCTATATCTATACCCAGTTCCAGAGCATTTGTAGATATTACTCCCTTCAATTCACCTGATTTCAGTCTGTTTTCTATTTTTCTTCTTTCCTCAGGAAGGTAACCTGCTCTGTAGGCGGTAACACTGTCAGAAAGATTTCGGGCGGTTCCGTCTGTTTTTATCCAGTGAGCAATCAATTCGGCCATTTTCCTTGAAACAGTAAAACAGATGGTTTGAAGATTATGTTCAAGAAAAAAAAGGCACATATGTTCTGTTTCTCTATGAACAGAAAGTGTATCTGTACCATCAACACAGGGATTGTAAAAAATGAAATATTTCTTACCTTTAGGAGAGCCGTCACTGTCTATTAATTCAAAAGGGAGCCCTGTCAGTTTTTCAGCAAATTCAACAGGATTTGCAAGAGTGGCAGTAGAAAGAATAAACCGTGGATTTGAAGCGTAATATCTGCAGATTCGCCTGAGTCTTCTCAGAAGATAGGCCATATTACTTCCCATAACCCCCCTGTATTGATGTGCTTCATCAATTATAATAAAATGAAGATTTTTATAAAAATTCCTCCATTTAGTATGCCAGGGAAGAATATGATGAAGTTCATAAGGATTGCTTATTATAATGCGGGAGTGCTCTCTTATATAAGGTCTTATGTCACCGGGAGTATCTCCGTCATAAACTTCTGCATGCAAATTTATGCCGGTTATTGTTTGAATCTCTCTTATTACTTTCAGTTGATCATGAGAAAGAGCTTTTGCAGGATATAGATAAAGAGCTCTTGCCTGTCTGTCATGGAGCAATTGTTCAAAAACAGGTATATTGAAGGCAAGTGTTTTGCCGGAAGCAGTCGGCGTTGTGACTACAATATTTTTACCCGAAGAAAGAGTATTTATGGCATCACTCTGATGACGGTAAAGTTTAATTTTCTTTTTCAGAAGATAAACTATTATTTCTTTTGAAAGCTCTATATTCAATTCCCCGTAAACAGGTTCTTTCGGAGGTAATACTTCTATATGTTCTATTCTGTCTCTATAAGGAACCCTGGTTTTAAGTTCCCTGATTATTTTTTCCATCATTATTATATTTTATTAGGTAGTATGTGATTATCCGGGGTACCCCTCCAGCCTGGTTTCGGCCTTATGTGGCGTGAGTTTCCCGCCTGCAAGTCCGGTTTGAGACTTTTACCGCTTTTCTACCGCTTTCTTCCATTTATTTTGTGATTTTTTACCGCTTCCGGGGAAAACCATCTTTTTACTGTAAAAAATCTCCGCCCAGGGCGATTTTTAAAATCTGTTTTTAGGACTTTTTAAACCCCTTTAAATTATTACAGTGTAAGGTTTTTTAATATCTAAAAAAATAACTTCTTAAAATTCCTTAAAAATCTTTTAAAAATATAAAGCTAATATTCAAGCCATTCTTTTAAATACCTTTTAAATTGTTTTTAGAGGGTGTCTGAAAAGCCTAATTACGCCATTTGTATAACCAAGCGTTTCAACATAAGCCTTATCATCGAAATATACACAAAAGCTTCACTACTTGATGGTAAATATTCATAATCTTTACTCATTCGTCTGTTCTTGCC
>JAKPQU010000548.1 GCA_029555925.1 Bacillota bacterium | reverse complement strand
TATCGGTATTTATTTCTTCAATTGTTGCACCAATCCATCCCATACGGCCTGCATAGGGGAGTTCTCCTTTTATGACCTGGTCTATAATAGGTTTTAATTGATTGATTGCAAGACTCCAGCCAATTCCCTGTGTGTCATTGGTTACTGCAGTATTAACTCCTATAACGAGTCCATCTTCAAGAGATATAAGAGGTCCTCCACTGTTACCGGGATTTATGGCTGCATCTGTTTGAAGAAAAGAACCTGCAAACTCACCTGGAGTATTGGTTGTGCTTGAGATAATGCCTTTTGTTGCACAGTATTCAAGCCCCATAGGGTTACCAAATGTTCCTACTGAAATACCTACAGATGCTTTTTCGGAATCTCCCATTACAGCACAGGTTATACCGGGAGATACACCCTTCTCACTCAATTTGAATTTTAATATTCCGAAATCATATATAGGATCTATATATACGGGAAGAGCCTGAAATCTTTCCCCGTCTTTAAAACTTATCTGAAGTGAACTGATTCCGTCTCCTATAACATGCTTATTCGTTCCTACAAAGGCATAACCTGTATTTCTATCTATATGGAGAACAAATCCGGAGCCGGTCCAGGAACCGCGGATAGAAGTTTCAAGGGCAGTAACAGTGCTCCCGTAGATTCTGACAGTATATTTTTCTGCTTCTTTAAAATAACCCTCCTGATTTGTCTGTGCCATTACAGAAGAAGAAATTAACAATACCAGAACGGCCATGATATAATATTTTACCTTCATTCACATCACTCCTTAAATAATTTTATAAAACGTCAGGTAATGAATAAATATAGCTCCTGCTCTCTACTCACGGGGTAGAGACACATGTACTGTTGTTCCTTTACCTGCTTCACTTTCTATAATGAGGTTTCCCCCTGCAAATTCGACAAGTCTTCTAGTAATAATAAGTCCGAGTCCTACACCCTGTTGTTCGTATATTTTTCTTTCAAATTGTATATAGGCCCCAATACCGGCAATCTGAACATTAGTCATACCTCTGCCTTTATCAGTAACATAAAGATGAAACATGTTATCAAATTTGCTACTTATATGAACAGAATAGCCTGATAAAGAAAATTTAAATGCATTATCAAGTAATTCTTCAAGGATTTTTTCCAGATTTGTTTCTGAAATACAGACAGACCCGTCTTCCAGTTCCATTACTAAATCATTTTCTCTATTTTCCAGTTTTGCTTTTTTCAGAGCTAAATGTGATATGATATGTTTTACAGAGTTTATATTACCCTGTAAAAGTTTAATTCTATCTAAATTCGCTTCGGCCAGTTCAAGTTCTGCATAGAGCAGTGTGTTCTGTATGAGCCTGTGAAGTCTCTGGCCTGAGTTATAAATTTCCTGTACCAGTTCAAGTAATTCTTTTCTTTCAATTGTTTCATATTCATTTATCAATATTTCAGAGAGACCGAGTATGCCATTGAGAGGTGATCTGAACTCATGCGGTAAAGCTCTGGCAATAGAAGTTCGGAGTTCATCGAGTTTTTCCTGAGATTTGGTATGGATAATTTCCTGTTTTTTTTAATCTGGTATTAATTGCAGAAAGAAGTTCTTTTCTGGTAAAAGGCTTGGTTATATAATCATCAGCTCCCATTTCCATGCCCTGTCTCTGTTCAATCCTGTCAGCTTTTGCCGTAAGAAAGATAAAAGGTATGGTTGCAGTTAAAGGATCTTTTCGTAATTCGCTGAGAACACTGTATCCGTCCATCTCAGGCATCATTACATCACAGATAATCAGATCCGGGTATATTTCTTTTGCCCTTGTCAGACCTGATAACCCGTTTTCTGCCCCTGAAACCTGATAATTTTCAAATTCCAGAGTTTTTAATATATTTCCAAGAACAGATGGTTCATCTTCTATGACAAGAATTTTTTTCACTTTTCATCACCTCTACAGTTATTTTAACCGATGGGAATATTGATAGTGACAGTCGTGCCTTCTCCTACAAGAGATGATATATTTATAGTACCTTTATGGAGCTCCAGACATCGTCTGACAATTGTAAAACCAAGACCTGTACCGGGAATGTTGCCAACATTTTTTGCCCTGTGAAATGCCTCGAAAACCCTGTCATGTTCTTCCTGCGGGATACCAATACCTTTATCTTTGATAATAAAAACAACTTCTTTATCCTTACAGATTGAGTGACATGTCACGGGCGTTTCTTCGGAAGAATAATTCAGGGCATTTAAGAGAATATTTAAAAGAATATTTCTGAGCAGGCCTCTGTCAACAGATACATTATTACATATACCTTCATAAGAGAAGGTTATTCTGTTGCTATCAACTTTTAATTCATCCAGTAGAGACAGGCAGAACTGTTCAATATCTACAGGTTCCGGTCTGAAGTTCAGCCTCCCCGAGTCAACTTTACCGAGAATAGAAACATTATCAAGCAACATAGTCATTCTGTCTATAGCATGTTTAATGCTGCAGTAGATTTGATTTTTCTCCTCTTTTACGAGTTTTTCACTGTAATTCTCAAGTAATTCGATAGAAGATAAAATAGTCGTCAGAGGTGTGCGAAATTCATGGGATACAAGGGAAATAAAACGGGACTTCAATAGTTCCAGTTCTTTTATCTTTTCATTGGAAATTTCTTTTTTTCCCAATATTCAGAACACTCCCATTATATTAAAATTATAAGTTTTTTGCTATCACAGGTTAGATTTTATAAGAATTACATAATAAATGTCATTAAATTTTATTGTTCAGACTGATTTACATAGTCAGGATTTGTAATACCAAATTGCTTTAATTAAACTGAATAATTTGAACAACAGGTAAATACTATCTGCCTGCCTGATGCTCCTCCGATAAAAATCTAAACTGGAACGTTTATAACAGTTACAGCTTATATCATACTACTTTACATTATAATTCAATAAAATATACCTGTGCGCCGTGATATTTTTTCTCCGGAACACCAGGCAGGCAGACTAATATATCTAAAGCTAAATAGTATAAGTTTTAGCTGATAGCTAATCGCTGAACGCTTGCATAAAATTTAGTTCGACATAATAGCTGTAAAACCTTTCTACATAGAGAAACTTTATGAATAGAAAATAACCTATCGGCCTGTATCTTACCGGGATAAACTGATAGGGATTTTCCCCTGTAATCAGGAGGAGCCTGCGTATAGATATAATCTTCAGCTCTCTATATCTAAAGGAAGAGATATTGAAAAAATTGTGCCCTTTTCTTCTGTTGAAGAAAAGGTAACTTTACCTCCCAGATAATTTTCTCCAAACAGTTTCATACTGTAAGTTCCCAGTCCTCTTCCTTTTCCTTCCTTTGTGCTGAATGAACGCTTGAATATATTGAGTGCTATGTCTTCAGGAATTACACCTTTATTATGTACGGAAAATACCAGATATTCCCCGTCTTTTTCGGCATAAACATTTACTGTTCCATTTTTTTCCGTCGCTTCAAGTGCATTCTTAATCATATTAATGAGAACTCGCATAATAAGACTTATTTCAGTAAGAAAAGATATGTTATCCATCTTATTATGAAAAGCTATATGTTTATTCTTTTTTAATTTATTATTGCTGAATAATGTTTTTAATCTGTTGAAAATATGTTCTACATCTACACAGGTATTTTTTATAATTAAATCTCCATTTTCAGCCAGATAAAGATTATATTGATAGTTAAATTCCTGTTTTAAATAATCAGACAGTTCTATTATTTTCTTTGCAGCCTTTTCAGGATCGCTATTTCCCAGCATCTGAGTCCATCCTATAAGTCCTGTAAGTATATTATTAATATCATGAAAAAATACCTTTTCCAGGACTTCACGGCGCTTTACCGAACTTATATCCTGTAAAACAAATATTAAGAATTTGCAGTCATTTATATTAACAGGTGTAACATGAACGTGAAACTCAATATGTTCCAGCCTGTTATCTCTGTACATGGCCATTTTACATTCACCTTTTACTGGCTGGTCAGTGGCCTGACAGCTTAATATTGAAATAACTGCTCCGCAGGTATTACAGTATCTGGAAGTTCCGCATCCGCCCGGGCCTTCTGCAGCGTGAATACAGCTTACCAGTTCACCCGGTCTCATACCTGTAATTTTATCCAGTTCTTCTGTCCCCAGCAAATCAAGAATCTCTTTGTTTCCGGCCAGTATCTGGCGATGTTCATTTAAAATAATAACAAAGCCTTCTACAGCTTCTAAAACAACCCGTATGATAGGATTATTTATGGCAAAATCCACCTGTTGTTTCAGTTCTTCTTCTGACGCTCTTTCAGGGGAAGCAAAATAAGTCTTTATGTCATTTTCTGTCTTTTCGTTTATATAGTCTGTCATAAATTCCTCTTATCTACACCTGTGACACCATGCTCAATAGAAGATAGAAAAGCCTCTTTTTCATCATCACTTATATGTTTATTCTTCAAAAAGCTATGGACTTTAAGAAATTCTTTTGACGAAAATTTACTATCTGCATGCACTGTAAGAGCACAGGTTTTATAAAATAATCTGAGATGTTTTTGCTTTTCTTTCTCCTTTTCTCTTCTTCTGGCAAGGGCTTCCATTACGGAAACCTGTATTAGTGACATAATTTCACCTGGTTTATCTATAATGATATGCCGCTTTTCTCAATAATAAATCGTGAAAAATGCTTATCCTCCATCAACCATTACTGCCAGATATATTTTATCTTTATCTTTTACTTCACTGTTCATAGCAACGGGTCTATCATTTAAAAAACACATTATAAATTCAAGCTCTTCTTCTTTATATCCTTGCTCAATCAGTAAGTCTTTTATCTTTTTTTTTCTCTCTGTGTATATTTCAATCTCAGAATTTACTCCCGGTTTTTTCAGAGGCCCTGCAATGGAAATATTTATTTTCATAAGTAATACCTTTCTTCAATGGAACTCTGAGTACCGTAACAGGTAAATTCGTAACCATTTATCAGCTTCTGCCTGACAGGCTCTTAGGAAGAAAAATAATTTGCCTTATTTAATTTGTTTTACAGACAATAAATTAGCCCTTATTTAATTTCTAATACTATAGAAAAAACGAATTTTTCTTCTCCAGAGCCTGCCAGTCAGAAGCTTTTTATGGATACCCTTTTACCT
>JAKPQU010000541.1 GCA_029555925.1 Bacillota bacterium | reverse complement strand
AATCCCAGATCATCAATTTCATAAGCAGTGGCTACATTGGGGTTAAATTGTCCGTAAAGACCGAAAGCTCTCCCTCTATCTACTAATTGTTCTTTCTTTATAAACTCCAGATAGGGTACTGAGGGGAAGGAATCCAGTTTATGCAATCTTTCTCGCGGTATAAAGCTAAAAAGCTCCAGAGAAAGTAACACGAAACATATTATGCCTATTCTCTTGGGTTTTATGATATACACAAAAAGCATAAGGAGACATATAATATATTTTATATATAAATGCATCTGTGCCATAGGATTAAAGGATAAAATATATATAAAAGATATTACAGACAGAATAATAAATAAAATAAGAGAAGAGTACATAAAAGAGGAAGATACTTTTTTATAATATAAATTTTCAAAGCCTATTCCGACAAGAATCGATATTATAAAAGATACAACCTGACAGCTATTATTTGGGAAAAGAAAAATATTCATTATCGGTAAATATCCTATCATATTGATTACCGGCAAACCAAAAATTTTTGCCCATAATAATATTAAAACTATTCCTGCAAAACAAGCTATTCTGGACGTTTCTTTCGTACCAAAAGCCATAATGGAAAGAAAAATAGGCATAATACCAATATATAATCTGGATATTCCTCCCGAATAATAAGGAATAAAAATAGACAATATTTCCGAAGGTTCCAGGCAATAGAGTCCTACATTTTTATAATGACTTGTCCATCCATGGATAAAGAAAAATTCTATGAGTGGTAATAAAATCAGTACAGTTGCAAAGAATGCTACAATAAAAGGTATTAAAATATATTTAAGAGACGGTAATAGTTTCCAACACCCTTCCATAATTATTGTTCTGAATATAAAATAAGCCAGACCTATCATAGATATTAATACTACATGTTCCGGGAAGCCTGAAAGAATTAAAAGAATAATAGTAATGGATAGAATGACGGATGAAGCTTTATTTTTATTCTGACATAGATTTTCTACCCCCCAGAAAAAGAGAGGGAATAACATTGAAGGGTTCATATGTATATCAAAAATATGTACAATAACAGGACCACTGAACATATATGATACGGAAGCAGTCAGTGAGGAAAGGGTTGAACATTTAATTTTTTTCATAAACAAAAACATAGTAATACCTGAAAAAAACAATCTAAATAAATAATAAACATCCCAGGAATAGATTGAAGGAAGCAGATAAAGAATAATATCAAAAGGATTAAACATGCAATTACGCATCCATCCTATAAACGGTGTTCCACATGCCTGATACGGATTCCAGAGAGGTAATTTTCCTTTAAGATAACAGTTTTTTTTCAGTTGTCCCTCTGTTTCATCCTCTACAGCAGCAGAAGAATCTATAACCATAGAAGGATTAATGTAATTATTGCCCTGTCCGTATACACCTGTTGAAAGTATATGAGGTATTGTGTTTGTAATTTTCAAAGTTTTACCCAAAAAAAATATATCATAAAAAAATATGACAATTAATCCTGACAGTAATAAACTTATATATAATATTTCTCTCCATGACTTGCCGGGTAAATTGTTAAACAGTAAAAAGAATAAACTTATTGCAATAATACCCCAGATATTTAAGTAGGAGCAGATAATAATTGCCAGAACAGACATTATACAGCCAGGTATCTTATATCGTGATAAAAAAAGCAGGGCAAGAGAGAAACATATAGTGGAAAGTCCATGAAAGAGATAGAGAAACGTTTTATCTAAATAAGGAATATTCAATAATTCCAGAATAAAAGAAATCAATAATAAGACAAAACCATAAAACTTATAAGACTTTATTGTGTTGATATAAGTCATATTTTTTATACCGGTGTCCATAATATTTCTAAAATGCTTCTGCCTTTATAATAAGAGTAACAGGAAATTGTTGTAAGAAATTATATGTATATGTTTCCTGACATGGCAAAAATGGAATATCATCTATTTCTTCCTGAGTCATATTATTAATATCATAAACAGGAGGTTCTATAACCTGCATAATACGAAAACCCGACACTACAAGAGGATTTATTATATCTTCCATTTTTCTTTTATATACTGCAACCCTGCCGCACTGGCATGTTCTTTCTTCTTTACCTGTATGAAAATAATTTTTCACTAGCGGATAGGTGTTACCGTGAAAGGAAAGATAGTCTTCCTGTGATGTATTTGTCCTTAAAGGGTGTTCCATAGAAAATACAAAGAGGCCGCCGTCTTTAATAACTCTTCTCACTTTAATAAATACTTCTGATATGTTTTCTACAGAGGATAAAGCAAAAGAAGATAAAACTATATCAAACTTCTGCCCCTCCAGAGAAGAAAATTTTTCAATATCATCACAGACGAATTTTACTGTTACGTTAGCTTCACGGGCAAGTTTCGCTGCAAAAGCAAGTTGTTCTTCAGAAAAATCCATGGCAGTTACCCTGGCTCCCTGCCGCGCGAGAGCTATGGAATTCTGACCTCCTCCGCAGCCAAGATCTAAAATCTTCTTTCCTGAAACATCTCCCATAAGACGGAGATCTTCCTCCCCTGAAGATAAAGGACCGTAATGAACCACATAGGTAGAAATTCTGCCTGTTCTCCGATATTCGGAAGGAATAATCTCAGAGGCAGATTTCTTTATTAAAGATTCTACATGTGCTATATGTTCCTCAATAGGATGAACATGATGGTCTTCTATTTTTTTCTGT
>JAKPQU010000471.1 GCA_029555925.1 Bacillota bacterium | reverse complement strand
ATTAGCCCTTATTTAATTTTTAATTCTATATAAAAAACTAATTTTTCTTCTCCAGAGCCTGCCAGGCAGAAGCTTTTTATGGATACCCTTTTACCTGTTAGGGTACTGAGGTGAGCATAAATAATACATATATGCTCTCGTGACGCGTAACGCGTGACAGGAGGAAAACTTTTATTACATGCTTATGCTCAGGTCAGTAAGAAATCTTTATTGGTACTATCGTGAAAAGCCTTTTCTGTATATTCTGAAAGAAGGATTTTTTATATTTTTGTATAAATTTTATATTCTATAAATTATTATAGGATTCTATTACAATCATTACTATCTTCGCGTCACGCGTCACGCGTAACGCGTTACGATACACAAAGCGGGAGAAATTATGGAAAACACGGAAAAAAAGAAAATTATTCTGAGTGGTATACAGCCATCGGGAAATCTGGCTTTAGGCAATTATATAGGAGCCATAAAAAACTGGCTCACCATGCAGGAAGAATATAACTGTATCTATATGGTAGTAGACCTTCATGCCCTTACTGTAAGGCAGGACCCGAAAGAACTTAGAAAGAGGTGTCTCGAATTTATAGGCCAGTATATGGCCTGCGGCCTTGATCCTGAGAAAAATATCCTCTTTTTGCAGTCCCATGTAAGCGGTCACTGTGAACTGACATGGATACTGAGCTGTTTTACCTATATGGGAGAACTGAGCCGTATGACACAGTTCAAGGAAAAGTCACAGAGACATGCAGAAAATATAAATGCCGGCCTTTTTACTTATCCTGTTCTTATGGCGGCAGATATTCTTCTTTATCAGACAGATCTTGTGCCTGTAGGACAGGATCAGAAACAGCATGTTGAAATCACAAGAGATATAGCCATGAGGTTTAATAATATTTACGGTAATGTCTTTAAAATCCCGGAACCTTTTATACCTGATGTAGGAGCCAGGATAATGAGCCTTCAGGATCCGACAAAGAAAATGTCCAAATCGGATGAAGACCCGAAAGGTTATATAGCCATTCTGGACAGGCCGGAAATAATAATGAATAAAATAAAAAGGGCCGTCACCGATACAGGGAAAGATGTGGCTTATGATGAAACAAGACCGGGTATATCCAATCTTATAACGATTTATTCGTGCCTTACAGGGAAATCTTTTGATAAGATAAAAGAGGAATACCAGGGAAAAGGCTATGCAGATTTTAAATCTGATCTGGGAGACATAGTGGTTGAAGCTTTAAAACCGGTTCAGACCAGATATACAGAACTTATGAAAAACAGAGATTATATAGATAAATGTCTCAAATCAGGTGCGGAAAGAGCACGAATGCTGGCACAGAGAACTCTCTCGAAAGTTCATAAAAAGATAGGGTTCATACAACTTGAAAAGTGAGTCATTAGTCGTGAAGAGTGAGGGGGGGAAGGGTAAAAATTACCCGTCACGCGTTACGCGTTACGCGTCACGATTATAGTATCACGCATCACGCATTAAAGGAGGTTATAAAAAAATGGGGAGAAAAAAAACACATCTTAAAATTGCAGTAAATACAGGAGGAGGAGACGCTCCCGGATTAAATGCAGTCATAAGGGCTGTAACTCTTGCTGCCATAAATAGAGGGTGGGAAGTCTACGGAATAAAAAAAGGCTATAACGGTCTCCTGGAAGAAGACGGACTTGTAAAGCTGACCCATTCAAAGGTCAGAGGTATTACACATCTGGGAGGAACAATACTTGGAACGGTAAATAAGAACAGTCCTTTTGAATATCTTACTCCGGACGGAAAACTTACAGATGTTTCAGATATAGTATTAAAGAAATTTAAAGAACATGATTTTGACTGTCTTATAGCCATAGGCGGAGACGGAAGCCTGAGACTTGCAAATCGTTTTTATAAAATGGGTATGCCTGTCATAGGGGTTCCGAAAACAATAGATAATGATCTGGAAAGTACTGTAATGACCTTCGGTTTTGATACTGCAGTCACCACTGCTACAGAGGCTATAGATAAACTTCATTCCACTGCGGAAAGTCATTCCCGTGTTATGGTAGTGGAACTCATGGGAAGATATGCGGGCTGGATTACGCTGAATGCAGGAGTTTCAGGCACTGCCGATGTTATTCTCATACCGGAAATTCCTTTTTCCATAGAGAAGGTATGTGAGAAGATTATGGAAAGGGAAAGAGAGGGAAGAAGTTTCAGTATTGTAGTAGTGGCAGAAGGTGCAAAGCCAGTGGGAGGATGCCTTCATACAGTCGGAGAAAAAGAAGCAGGGAGAGAAGTAAGACTTGGAGGCATAGGGGAATGGGTGGAAAAAGAGATACAGAAGAGAACTGGCAAGGAAACGAGATCCCTCGTACTAGGCCATCTCCAGAGGGGAGGCCAGCCCACAACCTTTGACAGACTTCTGGGACTGAGATTTGGAGCGGCCGCTGTAAGAGCACTGGAAGAAGGCCATACGGGAGTAATGGTTGCTCTCGATCCTCCTGTAGTAAAATATGTTCCTCTGGAAGAAGCTATAAGTAAAATGAAATCGGTCCCTCTGGACTGTGATACAATGATAACTGCCAGAGACCTTGGCGTATGCTTTGGAGACTGAAATGGTGAGCCGTGAGTCGTGAGTTGTGAAAAGTGAGTGGTGAATGGTGAAACTGCCCGTCACGCATTACGCATCACGAACCACCCGTCACGCGTTACGCGTTACGCGTCACGAATAAAAAGGAGTGTGTATTTATGAAAGTATTATCTTTAATGGGAAGTCCTAAAAAACATGGAAACAGCGCATTTGCATCATCAAAGGTAATTGAATTCTTCAAATCTCACGGTTATGATACTGAAGAAGTGTATCTGAAAAACCTGGAAATAGGTGGCTGTATTGCCTGCCAGCAGTGCAGAAAGGCAGGTAAATGCGTGATAAAAGATGATTTCCCTGAATTGCTGGAAAAAGTTCAGGAAAGTGATATTTTTGCCATAGCAGCACCTATATATTTCGGACGTGTTCCCGGCCCTGTGAAGAATTTTATTGACAGATGTTATTCTCTTTTTGATGATAATTTTAAAAGTAAAATAAGACCGGGGAAAAAATGTCTCTTTATAACAGTTTCTCATGCCCCTGCAGAAGCATTTGCAGATGAAGTCAATTACCTGGAAAAATGGTTTGTAGATTTTATGAAGTTTACAGTGGCAGAAAAGATTGCCATAGGCAAATGTGCAGACCCGGGAGACCTGGCAGCAAGAGAAGAAGATGTCAGGAAAATTGAAGAGGCATGTAAAAAACTGGGTAATATTTAAAGGCGTAACGCGTTACATTACGCGTAACGCGTTACGTGACCAGTTTGTTATATAAATCCCTGAGACGTAAGGAAGAAAGACTGTTCAGATTTTGAGACAGAGAGTTGTATTTTTTCAATAATTCGCGGAAGTTATTTTTACTTATTGAAAGAAGGGTCGTTCCTTCCGAATAGATTTTTGCATTAAATTCATAGGCTCCTCCGTCTATGCAGGATACTTCCCCCAGAATATCTCCCGATGAGAGAGTCATAATTTCTGTTTCTCTCCCTGTAAGGGTTCTTTTATAAATCATTATCTTCCCTGATTTTATTATATAGACTTTATCTCCTTCTTCTCTTTCCCTGAATATTACAACACCTCTGTCGTATTTTTCCATTGACATTTTATCTGCAATATCATCAAGTTGTTTGAAGGTAAGATGTTTAAAAAGATTGCTGACATAGGCAAGATCGTAACCTTTTATACCGATTTTTTCTCCTTTATAATGTGTGTGCCAGGAAGGTGCGGCAGAAACCATATAAGGCTGCTTCTGTGTTAAAACAGGAGAAAATTTTGTCGTTTCTGATTGTTGAACTTTTTTTTCATATATGTCCTGTACCACGGGCCTGGTTAAAGTGGAGGCAGGAGCAGATGTTTGGAGATTTAATTTGTTTGTATTATAAACAGATGTAAGACCTGTCATGCCAGAAGGCTTTTTCGTAACATGAGGTGTTAAATCTCCTTCTCCTATTTCTTCCAGAGAAGCTTTCCTCTCTTCAATATCCTGAATCGTTTTACTTGCAGAAGAAAGCTGTCCCAGAGCAGTAGTTATATGTTTTTCTTTACTGTCCTGTAAATAAAGCCTGAATTCGGTTACTGCAAATTTCAGATTCTGCACTGTTTTATCAAAGAGAGTTTTATTTGAAAACTCCTCCTGCCAGTTACTCATACTTCCGCCGACAGAGCGTTTTTGATATCTTACTATTTCCAGGTCTATCAAGTTTATTATCCTGTCAAGATAAGCGGAAAAATCATCCTGTGACATAAGACCGAGCATAAAACGCTGGGACATCTCTTTTATTTTCCTGTGGTTTATATCGTCATGAAGGCCGAAGGATTCTATCTTTTCTTCTATTTTTTGTACAGGTCTTTCAATTTTTTTCCCCAGTGGTTTATCTCCCAGTTCCTTCAGATTTATCTGACCTCTGGTTGCGACAGAGAAAGAAGGAATTCCCACACCCTGTTGTTTCCCACCGGGAAGGCGCCCCAGTTCCTTGGCAAATATCCTCACTGCATCTATCTGCTGTTTATGTTGTTTAAAGTCATTTGAAAAATACATGTTCTCTGAAATTTCCTTTCCGGAGATTTTTGACTGATTTTATAGAATCGTGCCGGGAAATCTCGTCCCACCATGGTCGGGTTTATTGACATCTTCTCTTAAGAAATAGATTAACCAGAGCATAAAAACTACTGTATTCAATAGACTTATTAATAGAGATGTTTTAAAAATACCAAAAATCGGTATAAATATTATACCTGTAAGTATTGAGCCAAACAATGCTCCTGTATGGTCGGCACTGTTAATTATCCCTGCTGCTTTTCCGTGACTGCCGTATAAATCACATGTGAGGGGAAATATAAAACCTGTAAAGAAACCGGCAGGTAATGTAAAGAACAGAAAAATATATTCGGAAAATCGTGAGAGATTTACGGATAGAGGAAGGCATAACGAAAACAATGCCAGTCCTCCCTGGGCCATAAGTATAAATCTCTTATCCCTGGTTTTAGAAAGTATTTTATTCATTATAAATGTTCCTGACGAAAGACCTGCCATAAATATTGCTACAAGTAATCCAATCTCCCGATAAATATATCCGAAGATATTTTGAAAAGCTAAGATTAATATTATTTCCATTGCCATACCTGAAAATCCTGTTATAGTTATAGAAAGAAAAGAATTAAATTTAATTTCTGTTTTTTTATCCGGTTTTTTTATGTATATATATAATATTCTTGTAAATAAAAGAAATAATATAATTAAAATTATCCAGATTATATTTATTTTACTCAGTTTCTGCAACAGTAGGCTCAATCTGGAACCGGAATACCTGTCCCAGAGTATGAGGTTGTAAAAATAAGTAACAGGCTGTGTGTCGGTATTTAAAGATGCAATCTGATGTTCCATAGAGTTTTTTATAAAATCTATCAGATCTTCAGGGAGTAAAATCTCAAAGTGATAGGGAGAAAAATAATCTGTTTTTATATTTCTTTCTTTATATCTCCTGGCAAGTTCTTTACTGTCAGTTGTAATAACTCCCTGCGAATTGCAGGCAAAAAGATAATTTTTATCTCCCGGTGTTATTATTACATTGGAAAAAACTGCTCTGAGACTCTTATATATAGAACCGCTGTAATTACCTGTATCAGTTCCTATGTAATTTTCGGAAGAACTTAATTTTGTAACAAAGATGCCGCCGGGATTGAGAATTTTTTCGATTTCTCTGAAGAAATCAATCGTATAATATCTGTTTAACATTGCTGTATGAGGTTCAGGTAAATTTATTATTACCATATCATAAGATGTGTTTGTATTTTTTACAAAATACCTGCCATCCGAGTAATATAGGGTTACTCTTCTGTCTTTCAGGGCTCTGACTTGGTCGGGTGACATATATTTTCCTATCATATCAATTATCTTAGAATCTAGCTCTATATAATCCAGTTTTTCTACAGGATATTTTAATATGATTCCAATCATACCTTCCGACCCTCCTCCTATAAGGAGTATTTTTTTCGGTTCAGGGTGCTCTGACATGATAAAATGAGTTTCCAGTGAAGAGGCATATTCATCCGGGAAAGATGATGTATATTCACCGTTAATATAGAGGCTGTATTGTTCTTCTGCCTTACCTAAAGCCAGATTTTGGTACTGACTGTCCCCTGTTTCTACAAGTTTTAAATTACTGAAACTTTCCCATCTTTTATTTATAAAAAACGTATTTATCCCATCTGAAAGGAAAAGTAAGGCCACAGATATTATGAAGACTATGAAAAAACATATCCTTAAATATTTTACTGACCCCGTTCTATCGATTAACGTCATCAGTATAAGACAATTAATTGTCAGTAGAGATATATAAAGAAATATTATAGCGAATGGATTCAGGAAATACACAAGAATAAATGTGAAAATTATGCTTCCTGCAAGACTTCCTGCGGCTTCCAGGCCATAAACATTACCTGTCTGTATGGAAGGAATTTCCTGTCCCATACCTGATATTATCTTACAGGCAGCAGGGAAGAAAAATCCTGTTGAACATGTTAAAGGGAATATTACACATATAGTCCCGGTGATTATATATAATAAAGGAATGAATTCTCCGGAAGGTACGGAAAAGATTGTCCTTAACTGTCTTATAAGACATACATCTACGGGAAGAATTACGATTATTAAAAAGAGACTCACGAAAAGTGACATCCAGTAATCGTTAATCTTTTCTATTACATAACCACCGAGAGCAGAACCTGCTGCTATGCCGCAGAACCAGCAGGCAAATATGATGCCTATAGATAGTTCATTGCCGAAAAATATTACCAGAAATTCCCTCATGAGCACTATCTGTGCCGTTATGGAACAGGAACCTGTAAGTATTATAAGGAATTTCAATAAATATAATGTCCACATATTTCTCTTTTGCCTTCCTGTAATACAGATACCTTCTATTATAACTTATCAGAAATTAAGTGCTTCGTGATGCGTCACACGTAACATGTGACGCTAATACCAACAGACATGACCGGAGCGGTCACAACCAAATATGAAAATCAACATCCAGTGAAGGTGCAAACTTCATCATTTTCATATAAAATTGCTTTAATTAAACTGAATAATTTGAATAATAGGTAAATACCGTCTGCCTGTCTGA
>JAKPQU010000452.1 GCA_029555925.1 Bacillota bacterium | reverse complement strand
CATGACCGGAGCGGTCACAACCAAATATGAAAATCAACATCCAGTGAAGGTGCAAACTTCATCATTTTCATATAAAATTGCTTTAATTAAACTGAATAATTTGAATAATAGGTAAATACCGTCTGCCTGTCTGATGCTCCTCCGAAAAAAATCTAAACTGGAACGTTTATAACAGTTATAGCTTATATCATGCTACTTTACATTATAATTCAATAAAATATACCTGTGCTGCCGTGATATTTTTTTCTCCGGAACACCAGGCAGGCAGACTACTATGTCTAAAGCCAAATAGTATAAGATCATCTGTAATTTGTTATGAACTACACTATAAATTTGTCTTATATTATAATCTAAAATCAGTCTTTTCTAAAATTATTTTTTGAAATTTATGTATTATTTATGCCTACTCCGGTAATTTTAACTGATGCCGAAGTTACCGCTTCAAAAAAGATTGAAAACTATAATGGTGTAAAATAAAGGTTTACATGAAAATCATGTAGAAGCAACTTATTTAAATAATTTAACAAAAAATTAACAAAAAAATCTTGTTAAACATTTAAATTCCTGATATGCTTGATTTAAATGTATGGGAATTTTTATTCCAGTTAAGCTGTTATATGGTTGACTGCTGAGAGTTGAGAGTTTAAGTTCAACTCTCAACTTTAAACCTTTAATTTTAAAAAATCTGATCTTTATAGAAAGAAGGGGCCAGCATGGTAGATATGACAAGAGATTTTAATTATAATATAGCACCTCAAACTATAAATACTGCCAGAACAATTCAGGCACTCCAGAAAACAGCAGGTGAAGCTGTACCGTTACCTTTAGTTTATAACAAAAATCTTACTGCCGTAAAAAATCTTTATGAAGGAGACAGGGGAGAACTTACCCCTGTAACGGTGGACACAGGAAATAAGACTGCCGCTGAAATAGCAGAAGAGGTAAAAAAAGCAGAAGCAGAAAGAAAGAAGGCAGAAGAGGCAAAAAGAAAAGAAGCTCTCCTTGCATCAAAAACTGAATTTGAAGCTGACAGGCAGGAATTTAGAGATCTTTCAGAAAAGCTTGATGATAAATGGAGAGACGAAATGGGAGGGTCCTGGGATGTGAGTGAAGGCTCAAGGGTAAAGGATAAAGTAGCCCAGATGGAAGCAAAGAAAGACGAAGCGCTGAAAAATCATGATGAAAAAATTGAAGATTTGAAAGAAGAAAAATCCTCTCTTGAAGGAAAACTGGAAGGTACAAAAGATGATGAAGAGAAGAAGAAGATAGAGAAAAAAATAACAGATGTGGATGAAAAGATAGAAGGAGAAGAGGCGAAAAAAGAAGAGACAAAAAGACAGGAAGAGGAAAAGATAAAGGAAAAGAAAGAAAAACTTCAAAAGCTGAAAGACAGACTTTATGACCTCCGTGAAGAATCTATAAAATATAAAGAAGATCTGGAACGGTCAAAGAGCTATGAAGACAGCCCCTACTGGAAGGATGATATTAAAAGAAAACAGGAAGAAATCAATCTTCAGGCAGAAGAGATTGAAAGAGAGATTACAGATCTGACAAGACTGTAAGGCCGTGATGCGTGATGCGTGATGCGGTGATTTACTTATAAAAAAGAGGTAATGGTTTTAAAAGAAAACTATTACCTTTTTTCCTTCATACAAACTATTTACAAAAGGTTAACCTGATGTGATAATAATAGTGAGTCGTGAGTCGTGAGTCGTGAGTCGTGAGTCGTGAGTCGTGAGTCGTGAGTCGTGAGTCGTGAAAAGTGAAATTTTACGCGTCACGCGTTACGCGTTACGCGTCACGATTATAGTATCGCGCATCACAACCCTACCAGTCACGCGTCACTGATACAAGGAGGTTTTTCATATGGATCCCATATCTGCAAATATATATGGTGCGGGGAGAACAGGCAGGTCTGTTATGACCGGAATACAGAGACGACCGGTACAGACAGAAGAACATATAGAAGAAAAGCCGGAAAAGAAAGTTTCTCTGTCACAGGATCAGATTACTTTAAGTGACACATTGTCAGAAAAACAGGTAGAAAAGAAAAGACGGGGAAGAAATTTAAAAGGAGAAACTAAAAAAACTGAATTAAAAAAAGCTGTAAAAGAAGAATCCTTTGAACAGATAGATGAAGATGCTTCTATAGAAACGTCTCTTGCAAGATTTAAAAAGGTAAGAAGAGAACTTCAGAGAGAACCTGTTACGAAAGAAGAAGAAGCTCAGAGCAGACTCGCCCTCAGAGATCTTAAAAAAATCAGGAAAGAACTTCGTTCCGGCGGTGTAAGAGACGGCCAGAATATGCAGGATGTCCGTCTTCTGTCAGAACATTTTACGTCGGTAAAGAACAGTTATAACAGAGATAAAAGGGAAAGACAGCTTGAGAGTATAGAAGATAAAGTGCCGGGAGGTATGTTGAACTATGTGGAGGAAAGTTTCTTTATGAACGGCAACATACCGTCGAAAGACATGGTTGAAGTGGTGAAAATAAGCAGAGAACTTGAAAAAGAGAAAAGTAATTATAAAATAGAAGGGAACAGGGTAGAAACCCTTGAAAGGGAAGAGATATGGCAGAGAAAGATGCAACTTCTGGATAATGCAGTGGAAAATACCAGAAAAAAAGGTGATAGATGGGGAGAGGTTAATGTAGGTAATATTGAAGTAGATGCAGAGTATTATGAACTGGGCGAACCGAAAATGCTGGAAAAGCTTAAGGATATTGCTTCTCATGGAGGTAAAGTGAGGGTTCTTATGGACAGCGGAAGGCTTGCCTATAAGAAACCAGGTGTTATGGATGCTTCCCAGATAGCATACAGAATGGAAACACTTTCCGAACTTCAGAGTGTGGCAGAGAAAAATAATATGGGCCTTGTACTTTTCCCTACAAAAGAAGAACTGGGCAGCACAGGAAACCTGATGCACAGAAAACTTCTCAGGGTGGGGGATAAGGTTGTTCTAGGAGGTATGAATGCCAATTCTTCATCGGGAGAAAATATAGATTATGCCAAAGAGATAGAAGGCCCTGCTGCGAGACGGTTAACTGAAATATATAAGAGAGATGTGTCAAATTCGGCAGGGAAGAATATTGAAGAAATATACGGGAAACAGCAGCTTGATATAATCAGAAACGGTGAAGCAGTGGACGAAAAGACGGGAGAGACGAAAAAATATGATGTAACTCTCTCTCCTTATGGTCTTATGGGGCTTCTGAAATCCTGTGTGCCTGATGAAAAAAGGGAAGAAATTTTTAATAAAGATCTTCCGAAAGAACAGCAGATAGATAAAATGATTATAGTTCTTAAAGACAGAGGCCTTGACCCGGCCTGTGTGGCAGATATACCGGCAGGTGAAGGCTCCGGCTCAGAGCTTAAAGATTATCTTCTCCATGGTAGAGAAGGAGTTTCCCTTACAGATAGCGGTAGAAAGCTCATGGCCGGGAGACTTGAAGAAATGATAAACAGGACAAAAAGTGATGGAAACATGGAAAAATTATCCGATATAAGCCCTGCTGACGGAACTCAAAAGGGACGGGACACGGTAGCCATCGGAGATTTACCGGAAGAAAGACAGGCTATCATTCTTAACACCATTAATTCAGCAAAAGAATTTATTCATATGCCTGCCTTCGTACTTACAAAAGACCTTGCAGAAGCACTTGTAGCAAAAAAGAAGGAAATGGAAGCTTCAGGAAAGAAAGATTTTGATATAAAGGTTGTTATGGATCCCGGACTTTATCCTCACGGAGGGACACCGAATGAAGCAGCCTATAAGATCCTTGAAAACAATAATATACCTGTCCGATGGGCACTTCTTGACAGGACTGCAGATCATGACAGGAAAGTCCATGCCAAAATGATGGTAACAGATAATGCCATACTTTCCGGAAGCACCAATTTCTCGGGAAAAGGTATGAGAGACAACTGGGAAATGAGTGATGTAATGTTTGTCAATAAAGAAAACAGTGAAAGTATTGCAAAAAGAGATAATTTCGATAAAGATTTTCAGCATCTCTGGGACAAGGAATCAATAGACATAAATACAAAATCTCTGGCAGAAAAGAAATTTGCAGGTGACACGGCACCTGATGCACATTTAAAGAAAGAGGAACACAGGGATTTCCTTCTCAGGCTCAGCATAAGGAATATAGAAAATTATGAAAAAGAAATAGGTAAAAAATTTACCGAAGCAGCAAAAGATAGCCGTGTTCAGGCAAAGATAGGTGAACTGATGGCAGGCGGTATGGATAAAGGTTATGCCACTCTCAAAGCCCTGGAAGAAATATACCCGTCTGATAAGCTTGAAGGGATAAGGAAAAGTACAGAAGGATGGCAGAGTCTTTCCGGAATGGTGAGTCGTGAGTCGTGAAAAGTGAGTCGTGAAGAGTGAAACTGCCCATTACGCGTCACGATTATAACGCCTCACGCCTCACGTATAATATATTACGCGTCACGCGTCACGAAAAAGAGGTAATTTATCAATGAAAGCAGTAATTCTCGCGGGAGGCATGGGAACCAGAATAAGTGAAGAAGCCTCCATAAGACCGAAGCCTATGGTGGAAATAGGCGGAAAACCTGTATTATGGCATATTTTAAAGATTTATTCTGCTTATTCTATAAATGAATTTATTATATGTCTCGGCTATAAAGGCTATATGATTAAAGAATATTTTGCAAATTACTTTCTTCATATGTCTGATATCACTTTTGATATGAGTCAGAATAAAATGGAAGTTCACCATAATTATGCGGAGCCCTGGAAAGTTACCCTTGTAGATACAGGAGAACTTACACAGACGGGAGGTCGTATCAGGCGTATCAGGCATTATTTAAATGATGAAGATTTTTGCCTTACCTATGGAGACGGTGTGGCCAATATAGATTTACCTGCCCTCATTTCTTTTCATAAAAAAGAAAAAACCCTTGTTACTATGACAGCTGTACAGCCTCCGGGCAGATTCGGTTCACTGGCACTGGACGGTAACAGAATTACCAGATTTAAAGAAAAACCGGAAGGAGACGGAGGTTGGATAAACGGCGGATTCTTTGTTGCATCACAGAAAGCAATAGATTATATTGCCGGTGATGATACTCTCTGGGAAAAAGAACCTCTGGAAAATCTGGCAAAAGAAGGACAGCTCTCTGCATATCTCCATAAAGGTTTCTGGCGGCCAATGGATACACTCAGGGATAAAAATTATCTGGAAAGCCTCTGGCAGTCAGGAAATCCACCATGGAAGATCTGGTAATACTATTTAGCTTTAGACATAGTAGTCTGCCTGCCTGGTGATCTGGAGAAAAAAATATCACGGCAACACAGGTATGATTTGACATTATAAAAAAGATAAAATCAGAGGCCGAACATAAAAGAAGAATGTTCGGCCTCTGATTTTAAAGATTATTCTTCACAGCAGGATTTTTCTGCTGTCATATCGGGAAATCTCTTTACGATTTCCCCTGTTTCATGGAGAATAACCTTATCTCCTCCTTTTAGATGATCCTTCTGTTTTTCATCCACCTTCGGAGGAAGAATAAATATTCCTATTTTATCTCCCACTTTGGCAAATTTCCTGTTTATACATGCCAGCCCTACCTGGTGATCATCTGTTCCCAGTGCACAGCTTGTAACTTCTCCTATATATTCTCCTCTTAATGATACTACGGGATTACCGGGCTTTACCATTCTTATGCCTTTAGAGGTCATTTTAAAGCGAATAATCTCAAGGGTTCTCTTCTCGTCTTTTTCTATGGAACCGGCTCTTCCTACAAAGAAAGGTTTGTGGAATTTTACAAATGAGCCATAGCCTGCTTCTACAGGTGTAAGAGAGAATTTACCTGATAGTTCATGACCGTAAAGGGGAAGTCCTGCTTCTGTTCTGGTAGAATCCCTTGCGCCGAGAGCCGTCGGTTTCAGGCCGAAAGGTTTTCCCTTTCCCAGTAAGAGATTCCAGAGTTTTACCTGATGGTCAGGGTGGACATAGATTTCAAATCCCACTTCTTCACCTGTATAGCCTGTTCTTGCTATTATGAGATCCATGCCTTCAACCACCGTGCGTACGAAGTAGAATTTTTTGAGATTTTCCAGTTCCCATATAACATCCCTGTCCGTTATAAAGGTTTTTAATATATCCAGAGATGCAGGGCCCTGAAGAGCCATGTCTGCCCTTCTGTCTTTGCCGCAGGCAGGGTCTCTTAAATTTCTTATCTCTACATCTGCATCTACTTCAGCGTAAGGATTTTCCCTGTTTATTATAACTTTTTTCTCTTTTACAGCATGAAGCCATGCCCAGTCTTTATCGGCATTTGCCGCGTTTACTACCATCATATAATGAGTGGGAGGATCTATCCCGTAGATGAGTATATCATCTATGGGAACTCCGTCTGCATCCAGAAGATAGGAATAAACTGCCTGGCCTTTCTGGATTCTCGGGACATAATTTGCGCTTACAAGGTCTAAAAATCTTACTGCATTTTCTCCTTTGAAGTCGAAGATACCCATATGGGATACATCGAAAAGACCTGCCGCCTGCCTTACTGCCATATGTTCTTCTTTAATACCGCTGTATTTTACGGGCATTTCCCATCCTGCAAATGGCACAATAGAGGTTTTTGTGGCAAGTTTTTGATGCTCTTCAAAAAGACCTGTCCTCTGTAAGGATTCGTTCTTTGCTTCAAAGACAAAGGTCGTTTTGTCTGATTTTACAGTATCTCCCATCTGTTTTAATAAAAATTTTTGACCCACGAAATATGGTTTGGAGAGTTTGAAATATGAAGGTTTTTTATTGTAAAGAGAAAGAATATCTTCTCTTTCTTCTCCGTCTATGTAAACAGGGAGTCCTTCCTGTTCTTTAAGTTTATCCCTTGTCTCTGTTCCTGCAGGTTTTACTCCGACGGAAAGGAGTTTGTTCCACAGTTCGGCAGCTTTTTTACGGCTTACGATGAATTCATATTTCATTGTACATGAACGGGATATAATTACAGGAGTGCCGTCCATATTATATTCTACAAATTGACCTTCCTTTAATTCTTCCAGGGAAGGGAATATTTTTTTGATTGCAGAGTATGCTTTTGCTCCGTATAAAGCCAGAGCGGACATGGAAGGTCTGAGATCATTTATTTCACAGGGCCCTTCTATTTTTGCAAATAATTCATCTCTGTCAAAGAGAGTATAACCGATGGATAAAGCTCTGAAATATCTCTTCAATTTCAGGTGGTTTGGAGCATTGCATAATACAAAGAATGTGTCTCTGTCTTTTCTTTTTGAGTCATTCCTCATTATAATGACATCATCAAGGAGTTCGTAGTTATGATCAAAAAAGAATGATTTCTGGCTCTCTCCAGGTTTCAGTTCATAAATATTATTTGTACTAATGGCCTGAAGGAAAGCTTTTGCTCTTTCTCCTTTTACTTCTATAATTCCAGAATCGCTTATGTCAAACAGGAGACAGTCATCTTCCGAATGTTTAATTTCTTCATCTCCATAAAAAGCAGGCATTTTATATCCATGATAATCCTTCATGGCAGCAGAAAGTTTTTCATGTTCTTCAAGGAGAGCTGTTTCTCTGTCAGGTTGATAGGGAAGATCAAAATAGGGATACATTCTTCGTTCAGAGAGGCCTTCTCCCGGAAATTCCTTTGTGAGGCTGTCTATTTCGCATTTTGCATCATCCATGACGGATTGAATGATTTTCCCTCTTCCCACATAACCTCCGGGCCAGAGATATCGGAAAGGTTTTATTGATGTAAGAACCTTGTGTACTGTGAGGGCAATACGCTTCATTTCCTCTGGTCCCATGCCGCGCTGACTGACCCATGTAGTTCCAAACCTTATGGCAGAAGGTCTTGCAGCTTTATCATCACCTGCTATGGTGTTTTTATTGCAGACTATGCCGCATATATCTAAAATTCTTGATGCCATTTCTCCGTCAAGTTCATAATGGCTCTCCTGTTTTATTGTTTTCAGATCTATTAAAACCATATGAGTATCCGTACCGCCGTAGGCAAGTTTTAAACCCAGTTCTTTAAAGGATTCTCCCAGTATATGTGCATTTTCTTTTATTCTTTTCTGAAGTTCTCTGAATTGCTCTGTTCCTGCCAGTCTAAATGCCACAGCTTTTGCTGCAATATTATTTATATGAGGGCCTCCCTGTTCGCCCGGGAATACCGCATTGTTTATCTTTTTTGCAATCTCTCTGTTTGTAGAGAGTATGACTGCGCCACGGGGACCGCACATGGTTTTATGAGTGGTAAATGTTACTATATCTGCAAAGCCTATGGGGTTATTGCACTGGCCCGCCACAATAAGTCCTGCAATATGGGCTATGTCTGCCATAAGAAGGGCGCCGGTTTTCTTTGCAATCTCTTTGAATTTTGCCCAGTCTATATCCCATGGATAGGCGCTGTATCCTGCTATTATAATTTTAGGTTTATTTTTTATTGCCAGTTTCTCTATTGAATCAAAATCTAAAAAACCTGTTTTGCTATCAACACCGTAATGGATTACATTGTATCTTTTCCCCGATCTGTTTACAGGGCTTCCATGGGTAAGGTGGCCTCCGTGGCTCAGGTTCATGCCCATAATGGTATCACCGGGGTTGATGAAAGCTTCATATACTGCATTGTTTGCTGCGGCTCCCGACAGAGACTGCACATTTGTAAATATTTTTTCGCACGAGATTTCTTTTGTTTCAAAGAGTTTTGCAAGGCGTAACATGGCAAGGGCTTCTACAAAATCTACATAGTCACAGCCTTTGTAATAGCGTCTGTCGTAAAATCTTTGAAACAGAGGAATCTGTCTTCTGTATTCAGAGAGTTCCTCTTTTTCTTCTGTAGTCATACGAAGTGAAGGATAGCCTTCTGCATAGATATTGGTGAAATTTGAAGCAAGCGTTTCCTTTACTGCTTCAGGGCAGAGGCTTTCAGAGGCAATCATGATGATTTTCCTCTCCTGCCTTTCATTTTCTAATTGAGTAAGGAATTTGACATCAGGATCAATATAGGATAGTTCTTCTTTGAAAATAAACCGGGACATTAATAGATTACTCCTTTCGATAATTTATATTATATTTCATAAAATAACTTCAGGAGAAAGTGTATGAGAATCGTGACGCGTGACGCGTGACGCGTGACGCGAGGACAGATTTCCATGTCTGATTATTGCTGAAGTCAGTCAAGCTCTTTGTATGAAAATTAGTTTAAATATCTTTTCGAAGTTATAGTGGAAAGTCCTTCCAAAATAAGGTTATATTTTTTATTTGGGTTAAATGCCGTAGTGTGATATAATTATAGTTAGTTTCATAATTATCCATACATAATGACCTCGTAATGCGTAAAGCGTAATGCGTGATGCGCAGGGATTACACTCGTCACGCGTCACGCGTTATGCGTCACGACGACTTAAATTCTAATAAGTTACGAAATACACTATATTTGATATAGTTACTGCAGGCTGAGTCGTGAGCAGACAATCTTCCACTCATGTCTCACGACTCACTATAAACGTCAGGAGGTGACTTTTATGGTTCGTAAAGAAGATTCTATAAATATAAGGTGTCGCTATGAAAATGCCTTTGATCTAGGCCTGGAAGCAATAAAAAAAATTCAGGGTTCTACCGTGAGTAAAGAAGATCGGTCTGCCGGCGTGATCGAAGCAAAAACAGGTATTACTTTTACAAGTCTTGGAGATATAATAACGATTAAATTAAGTAAAATTAACGATGACAGGACAAAAGTAGATGTTTCAAGCAGCACTGCTGCAAGTACGGTATTGTTTGATTACGGTAAAAATCAGAAAAATGTGGATGCAATAATTGCCTTTTTAAAACCATATGGAACAGAAGCCTTACATGCAGCCACCATGCCTTCTGTTCAGGGGGGCAGTATGGCTGCTACTCCCGTAATTATTAAAGAAAGAGAAGTCCTTATACGCTGTTCCTATTGTGCAAGTCTCAATGAACAGGGACTTACTACCTGTAAATCCTGCGGAGGCAGCCTGTGAGTTATTTCAGTGAGCAGTGAATGGAACTTATTCTGTCCTGCTCACTACTCGGTACTTTATATGAGAATAGTAACGCGTTATATGTTATGGGAGGAACAAATTCTCATACTTTGTTGTGACCGAACCGGTCATTATTTTTAGGACTGTAAAAAAATAACCCCGGCAAATTATTAGAATAATTCTTATCCTCCCGTTACGATATAAACTGCGACTATGATGTCGTTATTTCCTGGCTCTTAAGGAATAAATAAATCCTCATCAAGTCCCTCATTTATTGAAATTTCTTTTAAAACTATATAGCAGGTCATTTTCCCGTTTTCATATTTCTCAATTCTGAGAGGCATCCATCTTCCGTCTCCGAGTTGCCAGGGATTCTTGTAAAGAGTGGTTTTTATCGTTTCTTTTTCTCCTTCTATTACTCTGTATTCTTCTTTAAGTGGTATAAATCTTTCCCTGTCTATCCATACAGTCAATATCTTTGCCTCCGGGTCCTGTTCATTCGTTATATTTATGACGTATACGTCTCTGTCTGAAAATTGTTCTGCCGAAACAAGGGTATAGTTTCTGTATTGATCCTGGGGCTGAATATCTATGCCAAACGGAAGAAAAAGGGAATGATGGTGATCATCTTCTTTTTTACTCATCATTTGATTGCCCATATGAGTAGTCTCTATTATTCCATCCCTTATGGTGAGCACAGAAAGATCCGATGTGGCCCGGGGATCTGTCATGGTTTTTTCTGCTCTTATCTTATTTGGTGCATAAAAAAAGACTCTTGCAGTAAAATATAACTCCATCAGCTCTGTTGCTTCCTGTTTTTTCATGGCAGGGCCAAAACAATCCAGTTCTGTTATCATGTCTTTTATTGGTCCGTAATTTTCTGACATATAGAGATTTTTTATTATCTTATCGCCTGTAATTTCCTGGCTCCAGGTGTTTACGGAAAATAACATCATAATAGATATGATTGCTATAGTGATTTTTAACATAACCTGAACCTGCCTTTCTATTGTTGACTTTCTTTCAATTTTTTCAGAGCTTCTTCTCTGTTCAGACCGGCTTCTTTAAATCCAGGTTCTAACTCTAAAGCCCTGTCATAACATTTAACTGCTTCTTTATATTCATTCATGCCTGCAAGAGTGAGACCTTTATTATTCCATATTTCTGCATTCCCATCATCCAGTTCAAGTGCTTTATTAAAACATTCAACAGCTTCCGAATATTTTTTCTGTCTGTACAGAGTAAATCCTTTTTGATTCCATGTTGACACATCTTTTCTGTCGGCTCTGAGAGATTTATCGAAACATTGAATTGCTTCGTTATATCTTTTCAGTTCCGTAAGACATACACCTTTTGAATTCAGGGCAACGGTATAAAAAGGAAATATGTCCAGTGCCCTGTCATAAAACTTTATTGCTTCTTCATATTTCCCCTGTTCCTCCATAATAAGTCCTCTGTTATACCATGCATATATATTGGCCGGATCGATCTCAAGGGCTCTGTCATAACATTTTATTGCTTCCTCATAGTTTCCCATGGTATGATAAATAAGTCCTTTGTTATTCCATGCATAGTGTTCCCCGGGATAGATTTCTATGGCTTTATCATAACATTTCAGTGCTTCTTCATACTGTCCCTGGTTGTATAATTCGTTGCCCTCATGAACCAGTTTTTCCGCTTCTTCTGCAGGTTCCGCAAGGATTAAAGAGAAATTTAACATTATTACTATGACTGTGAACATAAATATTTTCAAATACATTTTAATAACTCCTTTTTGTGGTTCCTGTTTTCACTGAAATTATAATTTCTTTTTTTTATGTAAATTATCCTTTAAAAATATTGATAAAAACTTGAGTTTCCCCTGAAGTTAATCTATAATATTTATAGTTTGTTTAATTATTCTTCGGTTCGCTCACGCATTACGCATTACGCATTACGCGTCACGCGTCACGATTAAAAGGAGAGATACTTATAAATGATAAATGAAGACAGGGAAGATTTTATGACAAAGGAAATACGTATACTTGCCGACACGCCTCCGAGTAGAGAACTCATACCGAAATATGAAAAAGCCCTGGAATATCTGTCAGACGTTCCTGATATACCTGAAAATACTACCATGCTGGATCAGGCAGCAATAAAAGCTTTAATAGAAGAAAAAGACAGGGCAAAGGCGAGAACTATGGAAGAAAAGATAGAATTACGGAGAAAAAAAGCACTTAAAGAAAGAATTAAAGAAAATATGGATAAAGCTTTAGAAGAATAAGCCTGTGGAACAATATATATCTTTACGGGGAGCAAGACAGAATAATCTAAAAAATATAAATCTGGATCTCCCGAGAAATAAGTTCATTGTCATAACAGGCGTAAGCGGTTCAGGTAAATCCAGCCTGGCTTTTGATACGATATTTGCAGAAGGCCAGAGGAGATTTATTTCGTCTCTTTCCGTTTATGCCAGACAGTTTCTTGAAAAAATGGATAAGCCTGAGATAGATTCTATTTCAGGCATACCTCCTTCTATCGCAATAGAACAGACGGAACCTCCCAGAAACTCCCGCTCTACAGTAGGCACTGCCACGGAAATAAATGATTATCTGCGCCTTTTATTTTCGCGAACAGGTAAAACTTATTGCCCTTCGTGCAACAGAAAAATAGAAAAAGAAACAGCAGCACAGATCCTTGAAGAACTGTTCTCTTTGCCTGAAGAAACAAAGATTCTTATAACTTTCCCTTATAGCATGGTCAACCATATGTCCCGGGAAGAACATATAAAATATTTGCAATCTAGAGGCTATATAAGGATGATGACTGACATAGGGCCTGTGAAAATTGATGAAGTTACAGAATTCGGAGAATGTGCCATGATACTGCTGGATAGAATAAAAATATCTCATAAGCATAGAGGCAGAATCGCAGATTCCCTGGAAATTGCATGGAAAGAAGGAAAAGGATATGTCGAAATAATTACGGAAGGAGGAGAACTATTAAAATTTAGCAATGCTCTCCACTGCCCGTACTGTAACATAGATTTCCCTGAACCGTCACCGCTGTTGTTTTCTTTTAACAGTCCTTTCGGCGCCTGTAGTGAGTGTCATGGTTTCGGCAACCTTCTGACCTTTGATACATCTCTCGTTATACCTGATGAAGGCAAAAGTCTCAGGCAGGGAGCAGTCATTCCGTGGACTACGGAAAAAGGAAAGAAATTCTTCAGAAGATATGAAGGAATACTGGAAAATTACGGTGTAAACACTGATATACCCTACAGAGATCTGACTACATGGCAGAAGGACATAGTGTGGAACGGGAAAGGTAAATTCCCGGGCGTGGAAGGTTTTTTTGAGAAGGTGGAAGAAAAAAAATATAAACTCCACATAAGGGTTTTTTTGAGTAAATACAGAGGCGTAAAAACCTGTCCTGTCTGCAAAGGCAAAAGACTCAGAAAAGAAGCACTGTATGTCAGAATAGACGGCAAAGATATAGGTGATATTTCAGGTATGACTGTTTCAGAATCATTGGCATTTTTCACTGCTTTTGAAGAAAAATTAAATGAATATGACTATTCCGTAGCTCTTCTTATCTTAAAAGAAATAAAGCAGAGACTATCATATCTTGTCAGTACAGGTCTTGATTATCTCACACTGGACAGACTTACAAAAACTCTTTCTGCCGGGGAATATCAGAGGATTACCCTTGCTACATGTCTTGGTTCAGGTCTTACCAATACCCTTTATGTACTGGATGAACCAAGCATCGGTCTTCATTCAAGGGATAATGATAGACTTATAGGAATATTTAAAAGATTGAGAGATCTTAAGAATACAGTCGTTGTAGTGGAACATGACCCTCAGATAATAAAATCAGGCGATTATATAGTGGATATGGGGCCGGGGCCGGGAAACCTGGGAGGCAAAGTAGTATTTGCCGGCTCCTATGATGAATTACTCCATAAGGGAAAAGGCTCATTGACTGCAGAATATCTCAGAGGAAGCAGACAAATACCATTTTACGGCAGAGATGATTTATTTTCTTCCTGTGCATTTGAAAAATATATAAAACTGACAGGAGCGGCGGAACATAATCTGAAAAACGTAAACCTTACCGTACCTCTGAACAGACTGGTCTGTGTTACAGGTGTTTCCGGGTCAGGTAAAAGTACCATTGTAGGAGATATTCTGTTTCCTGCCATAAAACGAGCTAAAGGAGACTTTTCTCTTCCCTGCGGAAGATATGACAGTCTTGAAGGTGCAGATAATATAGAAGATGTGTTTATGGTAGATCAATCTTCCATTGGTAAAACTCCGAGGTCGAACCCTGTAACCTATATAAAGGCTTTTGATTATATCAGAAATATTTTCGCAAAGCTTCCTGAGTCCAGAATAAAAGGATTAACACCGGGACATTTTTCTTTTAATGTGTCAGGAGGAAGATGTGAAAAATGCGAGGGAAACGGTTATATAGAAGTGGAAATGCAGTTTATGGCAGACATGTTTGTACTCTGTGAAGAATGTAACGGTAAACGTTATCAGAAAAGGATTCTGGATATAAAATATAAAGGTAAGAATATTTCAGATGTTCTTAATCTTACAGTAGAAGAAGGTATAGAGTTTTTTTTATCTCACAGTTCTCTCGTAAAAAGGCTTAAAGTCCTTCAGGAAACTGGCCTGGCATATCTGCAGTTAGGACAGGCAGCGAATACCCTTTCAGGAGGAGAAGCACAGAGATTGAAACTTGCCCTCCATCTTCTTAAAGCCAGGGGAAAGGGGTCTCTCTATATCTTTGATGAACCTACTACAGGTTTACATCTGGCAGATATTGAAAAATTATTATTCTCTATGAGAAAACTTATAGAAGAAGGTAATTCGGTTTTACTCATTGAGCATAATATGGAAGTTATAAAGAATGCAGATTATATAATAGACCTGGGGCCGGAAGGAGGGGACAGGGGAGGAGAAATTATTGCTGAAGGGACGGCGGAAGAAATAATGAAAGAAGAACGATCTTATACGGGTAAATATCTTAAAGATTATTTGCGGAAAGGAGTATAAAAATGAAAAATCATAATTCCTCTGACTATAAATACAGATAAAAGAGGAGCTCCCCTGAGCTATTACATTGTAACATTTGCCGTTTCCGAATTGTAGTTATTTATTATTGACCTGAGCATAAGCATATAATAACAGTTTCCTCGCGTCACGCGTGGTCACGCGTGACGCGTCACGATATAAAATATAACTATTTATTCCTTTGCACCATTTTTTTTGAGCATTTCTCTCATCTCTCCTGTTCCTGCTACGCCGAGAGGGGTGTCTCCGTTTTTGTCTTTACTGTTTATATCGGAACCGTTGTTAAGAAGAAATTCAGCCATTTTTATATGACCGTTTGCAGATGCTACATGTAAAGGAGTAAAACCGTAATCATTTTTTGCTTTTACATCTGCCCCTGATTTAATAAGAATTTTTGCTGTATCTACATTGCCAAATCTTGCTGCTATGTGTAAAGGAGTATTGCCTTCATTGTTTTTTATGTTTACGTCTGCCCCTTTAAGTGTAAGAATTTTAACGGAATTCATATTGTCTGATATAATGGCTAAATGTAATGGTGTATTCCCAAAATTATCTTTTACGTTAAGATTAATTTCTTTATTCTGAGGGTCAAGGAGAGTAGCTCTTAAAAAACATTCTTTCCCTTCTTTGTTCCTACCTTTCTTCATATTATTCAGAATAAGTCCTTTTTCGAATAAAGCAGGAGCATAATCGGGATTTATATCCAGTGCTTTATTGTATAAGTCAAGAGCTTCGGGAAATTTGCCCTGAGAATATAATGCTGTACCTTTCATATATAATTCCTTGCAGGTTTCTGAAGAGGGCGATACAACATTCTGACTGGAAAGAACTTTCAGTGTTTCCTGTATTTTAACCTGAATTTTAGGAAAATCAGGATCTATGGCAGCTACTTTATTAAAACATTCAAGAGCTTTATCGTATTTTTTTGCCCTTACCAGTATATCTCCTTTTATATCCCATGCCTGTGCACAGTCAGGAGTCAGTTCTGTAACCCTGTCTATATACTTGAAGCCTTCTTCTCTGTTATCTTTAATAATAAGAGCTGTACCTTTTTTTAGAAGAGCCTGTGCATTGTTCGGCTCTATTGCTAAAATTTTATCATAACATTTTATGGCTTCATCCAGATTTTTCTTATTGAAAAAATCTTCTCCCTCCTTAAAAAGCTTTTCTGTCGACGGTGTTTCGATAACAGCAAGATTTTTTTCAGCCTCTGATTTTTTAGCTTTTGCACTACTGTCGTCCGGTTTTATTGCAAGGATTTTATTGTAATATTCAATAGCTTCTTTATATTTTCCCTGTGCAAAAAACACATTACCTTTTCCGTAAAGGGCTTCTATGTTTTTGGGATTATCTGATAAAATTTTATCATAACACTCGATTGCCTTATTATATGTTCCCTCTTTCGCCAGTGCATCCCCTTTTTTTACAGAAGCCGTTTCATTTCCGGGGTCAAGTGTAAGAGCTTTATCGTAATAACTGATAGCCTCTTCATATTTTCCATTGTTGTATGCAGTCATGCCTTTATCAATGAGGCTTTTAACCGATTTCTGAGTATCCAGGGCAGCCTGTGCCTGATCTTTTTTTGTTTTAGCTCCCGAATGTTTAGGGTCCAATGACAAAACCTTATCAAAACACACGATAGCACCGTTATAATTCTTCAGCATAAAAAGAGCAGCACCTTTGTTGTACCAGGCTGTTGTATAACCGGGATTGATTGATAAAGCCTTTTCAAAACATTTAATAGATTCTTCGTATTTTTTTAACTTGTACCAGGAAAGTCCTTTATTATTCCATACCTGATAGACATCATCATTTATTTTTAGAGCCTTATCAAAATACTTAATTGCCTCTTCATATTTACCTTTATTATATAAATCCAGACCTTTTTTGTTGAGTTCTTCTACTGTTTCCTGTGAAAAAACAACAGAAAGATTAAGTAATATAAATATAAAGATATAGAGTAATTTTTTCATATTTGTACACTGTATATTCCTCTGCAGTTCTCACTGCAGAGGAATATACAGTTATTTATTTTCACTCCCGTCTTTTGTAAAAATTTTAATCATTGCAGTTTTGTTTTCATATTTTGCTATATCAAGAGGTGTGTCACCGTTATTATCTTTGCTGTTAATATCTGCTCCTTTTGACAGGAGCAATTCTGCTATGTATGTATAGTCGGTCTTTGCCGCATAATGTAATGGAGTTTTTCCTGTATTATCTTTACTGTTTACATCTGCTCCTTTAGTGATAAGCAATAAAGCCATATCTTTACCTCCGTAAACAGTTGCCTTGTGGAGAGGTGTTTCACCGTTGTTACTTTTACTGTTTACATCTGCTCCCTTTGCTATGAGCAATGTTGCTGTATCCGTGACATCGGCATATGCAGCCCAGTGAAGAGGTGTTTCTCCGTTTATATCTTTATCATTAACGGTAAAACCTTTTTCCAGAAAAATTTCTACAAGAGGGGGCATATATTTATATGCAGCCCAGTGAAGAACAGTTCCTCCGTATTCACTGTCTTTAACATTAAGGTCTGCTCCGCCTGACACAAGTTCTGTGGATATTTGCTGTAATCCGTTTTCCAGGGCATATTGCAGTGGTGTTTTCCCTTCATTATCTTTAGCATTTATGTCTGCCCCTTTTGCCACAAGCAATCCGGGTATTCCTTTCATTACATCATTCAATACAAAGTGCAGAGGAGTTTTCCCGTTATTATCTTTTATCTTTACATCGGCACCTTTATTTATCATTAATTCCGACAGGGTTCTGTCGTTATTATATATAGCATAAAAGAGGGGTGTTTTACCATCAATATCCTGATTATTAAGTTCTGCACCTTTATTTACGAGTAATGTTGCTTCGTTTTTGTAATCATATTCAGTGGCGTAATGTAAAGGAGTTTTTCCCTGATTATCTATGGCATTAATATTTGCTCCTTTTTCAATAAGTATTTTTGCTATTTCAATATAACTGTCATGGCGCTTCACTGCACAGTGTAACGGAGTATCCCCTTCGTTGTTTTTAGTATTCAGATCAGCCCCTCTGGCTACAAGTAGATCTGCTATTTCTTTGTTATTCCATATGATGGCAACTGCGAGAGGAGTATTACCGATAACTGTTCTGGCATTAATATTTGCTCCTTTTTCTATGAGCAATGTTGCCACTTCTTTGTTACCTTTAAAAACAGCCATCAAGTGTAAAGGTGTGAGTCCGTCAATATTTTCAAGATTAACATTAAAATCTTTCAGGTCAGGAGATATTTTTATACTCTTATCCAGATATTTTTTCCCTTCGTTACCGTAATAGTTCTGCTCCTGGGCAGCTATGGCAAAGCAGGTGAGACCTTTCCCGAACCAGGCAGCTCCGCAGGAAGGCTGTTCTTCTATAGATTTATCAAACCATTCCATGGCCTTATTATATTCTCCCAGGTTATAAAAGGTATTTCCTTTTCTGCAGGCTTCTATGAAGGTTTCTGTTTTCTGGGGTGAGGAAAGAGCATTTATAGCTTCCTGCCTTTTTAATTTCGCCTGTTCATAAGATGAATTACGTTTCAGGACTTCATCGAAACATTTGATTGCTTCTTCGTATTTTCCGGCGAGATATAAAGCATTTCCCTTCTGAAACAGGGCATCTGCTTCTTTATAGTTTTGATTTTTTTGTTCCAGCGCTTTTTTTGCTTCTCCTATTTTATCTGTTGCCTTTTTATATTTCGGATTGATTTTCAGAACTATTTCAAAAGATTTTATAGCTTCTTCATATTTTTCCATGTTATAGAGTGCCATGCCTTTATTATAGTAAGCCTTATCGTAGTCTTTATCTCTTTTTACGGCTTCGTTAAAGCATGTAAGGGCATCACTGTATTTCATGAGTTTATATAATGCGAGACCTTTATTGTTCCACAGGGGCGCCTGGTCGGGAGCTATAGCCAGTGCTTTATCAAAATAATTGATAGCTTCTTCGTAATTGCCTGTCTCATAGGCACTCAGTCCTTTTTTGTTCAGAGACCCTGCGTTTTCCTGGGATAAACCTGTAGAAAGATTGAACAAAAGACACAGTATTACCATTGTAGCAATTGAATAAATTCTTACTGACATAAATTTAGCCTCCTTAATAAATTAAAAAAATTTTCTCCAAGCCAGATTTATAAACCACCATCTACATCACCGCCATCCTGCACATCTGGAACAGTTTCTCCTTTTGGCGGAGGAGGATTTGTATCACCTCCTCCTGTATCTGATGGCGGGGTATATGGTTCTGCTGATTGAACAGGCTTATTCATTGTTTCTATATATTCCGATGCTTTTTTTGAGATTTCATTATCTTTACCCAGTAAGTCTATTACTTTTTTAAACTTTTCTTCTGCCTGTTTATATTCCTGATTGTCAAGTAATTTTTCCCCCTGAGACAGATAAGATTTACCAAGTCTGTCTCTGGCATCTTTATTCTCTTTATCAATTATTAAAATTGCTTTTAAAGCCCTTTCTGAATTTTCATAAGCCTTTGTTTCTGAAAACTTTTTCTCGATTAAAGTCAGGTATTTAATCACCTCTTTCCCCTGTCCGTTATCCCATGACTTCAGCTTTAAAGCTTTCTCAAACGTATTAAGAGCATCGTTGTATTGCTTCAGCTTATAATAGACACTTCCGAGATCTATATAGGTTTGAATATAAGCTGGCTTTAGCTTAATCATATTAACATAACATTTACTCAGATTGTTATAACTTTGAATTTCTTTATCCCCTTTTATTTTTTTGTAACATTCTTCAGCTTCTTTATATTTTTTGGCGGCTAGTAATTTATCTCCCACGTCACTATAATATGTACTTTTATCAGATATAGAGGATTTATCAATTATATCTTTTGCAGAATTATAGTCTTTCTTGTGACAGTAAATATTATATAGTTTTAAGCAGGCTTCTTTATTTGAAGGGTTTATATCCATAACTTTCTTATAATAAACTGTTGCTTCGTCAGGGAATTTTCTTTCAGCGACTTTTCCCAGTTCCATAAAACCTGTTACACTATTGGGCTCTATCATGAGTTCCGCAATCTTACAATACTCAAGCATATAATTAGGATCCTTTGCTGCCATAAAAAGTAAATTCTGCAATGTATTGGGATCCGATCTGCCAAGTTCCGGGCTTATCTGTGACAGTCTCTTATAACAGTTTCTGGCTTTTTCATAATTTTTATTTTTAAAAGCTCTTTCTGCCTGGCTTTTAAAGAATTTTCCGTTTCTCAGTAAACCTGATAATATTACAGATAATATTATTAAACCTATAATAACAGTTATAGGAATTAAATAATTTCCACTCTTTTTTTCTTTATGTGTTATAACAGGTTTGCCATCAGACCTCTCAGGTTTCCCTGTCTCTGCTGACTTTACAGATACTGTGGGAGCTTTCAGAAGCGTCAGAGTTCCTTCGCTGTCTTCATTACCAGCAATTGTTTTGGGGTAATCTGCAGGTTCTTTACTGACAGGAGGTATTTCTTTTATCTGAGGAGATTTACGGGAATTTTTATAGTCTTCAAGAGCCTTTTTCATGTCCCCGGCAGAGGGGAAACGATCTTTCGCTTCATGTGACAGGGCCTGTTTGACTATTTCTTCAAGTTCTTCCGATACATTCGGATTAATTTCTCTTACAGGTTTAAAAGAAAAGGGGATGAAAGGTATATCTCCTGTGAGCAGACAGTGCATGGTAGCAGCCAGGGAATATATATCTGTTCTGGGTTCCGGTTTACCTTCAAACAGTTCGGGAGGGGCAAAAGCAGGTGTGCCTGTCGCGGTTTTTGTATTCTGAATTGTTTCAAGATTTACTGTTCTTGCTATGCCGAAATCTATAAGCATGGCCCTCTGGTCAGAGTTGCGAAGTATTATATTTGAAGGTTTCAGATCTCTGTATACCAGCTTCTGGCTGTGGAGATAATCGAGGGCATCAAGTATCTGTTTTGCCCATTCCACAACCTTTTCTTCAGGAAGACCTTTTTTCTCTTCACTTAAACCCAGTAATTTTTGATCATCTATATGTTTTTCCAGGATTGTTTCAAGGTCTTTTCCTTCAATATAATCCATGACGAGATAATATCGTCCTGCCTGAATAAAATAATCTCTTACTACAGGCATGTTCGGGTGCCTCAGCTCGTTCAGCATATGTGCTTCTTTTTTAAAACGATCTATCATATAGTCCTGATCATGAGACGTACCGCCTGTCTGACTGAGCATTTCTTTTACGGCACATAATTTCTTATCAAACCTGTGATCAAGAGCTTTATAGACAGCCCCCATACCTCCTGCTTTAATCAATTCTATTATCTCATAACGGTTATCCAGCATTACTCCTGCCATTAATGATCCGCTTGAATCCGTAGCTATTATTTCACCGCCGCATCCCTGGCAGAATTTGGTAGTCTCTCTATGTTGATGCCCGCAATTACCGCAATATATTATAGGCATAATGAAACCCTCCCCGATGAGTGCATATGGTTCGTGACGCGTGACACGAGGTCAATCTATTAAATTTATAATATTATAACATTTTATATATGCTATAGCAAAGTAAAAACATAGTGTTTTTTACGAGAGATAGATTCATTTTTACTGAAAATTGTAATTGATTTCATAAATCTATTAATTCATGATGGTGTTGGGTTAAGAACACCCGGAACCAGTTTTAATACAATTCATTTTTTAATACAATCTGTTACTGTATATTGACTTTCAGGTGATAACAGTTTATACTCATAAAAAATCCAGAAATCAAGGAGGAAATATTCATGAATAAATATTCAATGACACTGTTATTATGTGCCGGTATGTTACTGCTATTTATCTGTCAGTCCCTGGCAGCAGGTGATAATCCTTCGAAAGAATATAAGGATAAGGGAGAGCGTTTTTCTCTTATGGTTCCTGCCGGATGGAAAGCTTTTGATGACCGTGGCAATGTATATTTTGAACATGATGGTTTCGCATCATTTTCCGTAGACGGTTTCCCTGTGGAAAAAAATGAAACACTTGCCGGACTGGTTTCCCGGGTAGAACCTTATGACTTTAAAAATGAAACAATGGAAATTCACAGCAATATAATTGAAAAAAACGATACAACTGTAGACGGAGTTCCTGCAGTACGTATCATACAGAGATCGGAAGCAAAGGGTATTATTGCAGGGGAACCCTATTCTGAAACAGATATTATTGACGGGTATTTTTTTATAAAAAATAACCATGTTTATATAATCACATTGAACAGTCCAGAAGCTACATATAAGAATATATCATCTGATTTTGAAAGTGCGGTAAAATCTTTTAAAGCAGGCACTAAACCTTTTGAAGCCAAATCATGCAGCCCCTCAGGTGGTTGAAAATAAACAAATCCTGAGTATCAGGATTTGTCAGAAGTGAGCATATCATTTACGCGTCACGCTTATCATATAAACAATGATTTGTTTTAAGCTTATAAATTTATTACATGTAATAACCGTTCACTGCTCACTGATAACTGGTCATTGATAACTGATATCCGGAGGTGCACCATGGATCTTTTAATAAAAAATGGAACTATTGTTACAGCCTGTGATATTTACAGGGCAGACATAGGTATAGAAGGAGAAAAAATTGTTCTCATAGGACATAATCTCCCGGAAGATAATGTCAGAATAATAGATGGTGAAGGGAAATATATTTTTCCCGGCGCCATAGATGTTCATACTCATTTTCAACTGCCCATGGCAGGTACGGTAAGTTCTGACGATTTTGAAAACGGAACAAAAGCTGCAGCAGCAGGCGGTGTGACTACTGTCATAGATTTTGCAAACCAGGAAAAGGGAAAGCATCTCATAGAAGGTGTGGAAGAAAGAAGAAAGGAAGCAGACGGAAGAGTCTCTATAGATTATTCTCTTCATTTATGTATTACAGACTGGCATAAACATATTCTTAAAGAAATAGAGGAAACGGTTGATTATGGTATTCCTTCTTTTAAGATGTTTATGTGTTATAAAAGCAGAGGCCTTATGAGTGATGATGAAGCACTGTTTTCTGCTCTGGAAAGCACCTGCCTTTATGGCTCTACAATCTCTGTCCATGCAGAAAGTCCTGTTGTGCTGGAAATGCTTGTAGACCGTTATGAGAAAGAAAAAGAAAAATACGGCGCCTGGGCCCATGTTCTGTCACGGCCGAACTTTATTGAAGAAGAAGCGATTGTGAGAGCAATAAAGTGGGCCGAGGTAACAGGCGGAAAACTTTATATAGTTCATATGTCAACAGGTGAGGGAGCAGATGCTGTAAAAGCTGCCAGAAACAGAGGAGTCAAGGTATTCGCAGAAACATGTCCTCAATATCTTCTATTAGATGATGAGGTCTTTAAAAGAGAAAATGGCCACTGGTATGCCACATGTCCTCAGATAAAAAAGAAGAAAGATTGCAACAGACTCTGGGAGGGACTCGTCAGAAATGAGATAGATGTAATAGGAACCGATACGTGTACCTTTACTACTGAACAGAAAAATGCCTGGTATGGCGATTTTACAAAAATACCTTATGGACTGCCTGGAGTGGAAACAATGGTTCCTCTTATATACAGTGAAGGTGTGGCAAAAGGCAGAATATCCTTAAATAGATTTGTTTCTATTGTAAGTACAAATCCGGCGAAAATCTTCGGACTTTATCCTCAGAAAGGAACTCTTATTCCCGGTGCTGATGCAGATATTATCATATTTGATCCGAAAAAGGAAACAGTAATACATCCTGAATTACTCCAAACAAACTGTGACTGGTCACCTTATGAAGGCATGGCTGTAACCGGTTATCCTTCTATGACCGTATGCAGAGGGAAAATAGTCGCAGAAAATGGAAAATTTACAGGTCATAAAGGGTACGGAAGATTTTTAAAAAGGAAAGGGAACGGAATGTTATAGGATTTAGCTAGATTTCTGTATGTTCTGTAAAAACGGAAAAGTATGATTATCTTCCTGTCACACCTCACGTTTTATATAAATTTTCAGGAATAAAAGAGAGGTAAAATGGGTATAATTTAATTACTGAAATGAGCATACATAATACATATATGTTCTCATAATGCGTTACGGGAGGAAAACGCTTATGCTCAGGTAAATAAAATAATTGATAGAGGTAAATAAAATAATTGATAGAGGTAAATAAAATAATTGATAGAGGTAAATAAAATAATTGATAGAGGTAAATAAAATAATTGATAGAAAGGTTTCTTAAATGGAGAAAGAAAAAATAATATCAATAAAGAATATCGTAAAAATTTATAACAGGTTGAATAAAAAACAGACTATAACTGCACTGAAAGGTGTTTCTTTCGATATAGAAGAAGGTAAAATCTTCGGTTTTTTAGGCCCGAACGGTTCTGGAAAAACAACCATTATAAAAATAATCCTTGGTATTATTCCTCAAACTTCAGGAGAAATAACAGTTCTTGGCCATTCGCCTATGGATAGAGAAAGTAAAAGATATATAGGGTATCTGCCAGAAAGCCTTTATTATCCTGATTTTACAAATCCGGTAAAATTGCTGCAATTTTATTCTGGTCTTTATGATATGGGTAAAAAAGAAACAGCAGAAAGAATAGATTATGTTCTATCTCTGGTAGGTCTCAGTGATAAAAAGAAAACAAAAATAAGGGAATTCTCCAAAGGTATGGTACAGCGTTTTGGTATAGCACAGGCTATTCTGCATAATCCGAAACTCTATATATTTGACGAACCTGCATCAGGTCTTGACCCTGCAGGACAGCGTCTTGTAAGAGATATTATGATGAAACTGAGAGAAGAAGGAAAAACTATATTTTTCAGTTCCCATCAGCTTTCAGAAGCAGAAATGGTTTGTAATGATGTGGCAATAGTAAATAAAGGAGACCTTATATGTTGTTCGCCAATTCAGGAATTGCTTACACCGGACAGTAAAATCAATCTTTCCCAGAGTTTCTCTATTATATTTGAATTGCCTGACGGAAAAACCCCTGACGATTTAAAAAAGAATGAGAAATTTAAAGATTTAACATTTGAAGGAACACCTCAGGTAAAGGTTATGGCTCATGGAAAAGAAGAGGCAAACAGAATAGTTAAATTACTCTGTGGTGAAGGAGTCAATATTCTGACGGTAAACATGGAAAAAAGAACTCTGGAAGAAGTATTTCTTGAAAAAGTAGGAGAGACAATCAATGTTAAGTAAAAATTTAATAAAAGTTTTCAATTTTTATTTTTATGAACACTATGAAAGAAAGATAGGCTATATATTTTTATTTACAAGTTTTGTTTTCCTGATATTAATTATGTCTTTGAGGGTATTTGAAAGAGATATGCCGAATAAAGTAATAATAGATTTTTCTTTTTCCGGTATTGCTCTTATAAACCTGATACTCTCATTCAGTCTGTCTCTTACATCTGTTCCTTCCGATATTAAAAATCGATATATTTATACCATGCTTGCAAAACCTGTAAGCAGGTATGATTATCTGGCAGGAAAATTTTTAAGTATATGTGCCGTTGTATTCATAAATGTTCTGATTATGATTGCCGAACTCCTTGTTGTAACCTACAGTAAACAGGGATTTTTTGAACCGAATATCATATGGGCAGGATTTTTTATTTTCCTTTCCAATGCGATAGTTATAGCCCATATAATATTTTTCTCTCTTTTTCTTCCTGTTACCGTAAATATATGTCTGAGTTTTACTATGATTGTAGTCGGAAACATGACACCTGTTTATCTGACCTATCTCGGTAAGGACCAGGTATTCTGGTATTCTTATGTATTGAGTGTAATAACAAAATTCTTCTTTCCCCATCTTTATTACTTTGATGTAAAGTCTGCTGCTATGAACAGTTTTTATCTGCCTCCGGAATATACAATTTCCGCTACCATTTACGGACTTTTGTATATAGCTTTTATTCTTTTCCTTGCATGCTGGGTACTGGAAAATAAAGATCTTTAAGGAAGTGATAGAATGACAAAAATAATTTTAATTATATTATTTTCCTTTTTAATTCTTATTGCAGGTACTTCGGCTTTAATCGTATCGGCTGGGGCCACTGAAAATCATAAGCATAGCGACGGGGAAACATGTTCCGAATGTGAAAAGCATTCCGAAAAAACAGAAGAACATAAGCACAGTGACGGGGAAACATGTTCAGAATGTGAAGAACATTCCGGGAAAACAGAAGGTCAGAAAGAAGGAGAAGAACACAAAGCCGGAGACAGTTGCGGTGTGTCTCATTATCATGACTCTTTCATACTTGATGCTGTTCTGGAGCAGCCATGGAGACATCCTGAGAAACTGCGTAACGATATGTGGTTAATGAGAATAGCCCCTTTGTCTTTTCTTTTCCTCCTGTCAATAGCATTGAGACCGGCAGTTAATAAATTTATGAAGAAGGTAGTGAAATAATGCATACTTTCATCAGAATTGTTATTGCTATCGTTCTTTTTTCCATACTTGTCGGGTTTAGATTTTATCTTGATAAGCCCTATATAAAAGTTATCAATCCCGGTATAGAAAGTGTTTACAGCCACTCGGTTAATATGGCTGCAGTTATTTTCGGAGAAACGAGAAAAACTATGGCTGCCGTGTTATGGGGAAGAGTGCTTAGATATCATACGGAAACCTCTCATGCAACCTTTTATGGCCCGAGAAAAGATGTAAAACCGAGTGATAACCTTTTTAAGAGTGAAGGGGAACAGATATTACCTGTGTTAAGATTTATTACCTGGCTGGATAATCATTTTATTAAAGCTTATGATTTCGGCGGTTATTTTCTTGCCATAACCCTTAATCAACCGGAAGAAGGAATAGATTTTCTTGAAGAAGGTATAATGAATAATCCCAGAAGTTATGATCTTTATCAGGGGCTGGCCTATATTTATTTTCATAAAGTGAAAAACTACAGTATGGCAATAAATTATGCAAAAAAAGCCCTGGATAATATTACAAAGTATCCTGATAAAGATAATCCGAATACAGATCTGGATTGTATAAATTCTCTTCGCATAATAGGTCATTCCTATAGATTACTCGGTGACAGGATGAATGCAAGAATATATTTTAATATGATGGGAACAATTTCTCCTGATTATGAATCTCTCCGTGACAGACTCATATATAATCTGGAACATGAAATATATATAATGGTTACTCAGGACACACTGGATAAAATAAAGGGAAAAATATCGGAAGAAAAATTGGATAATCTAAAAAAACTGGCAGGTAAAGAGACTTCAGAAGAACTGCTTACCGCCAGGTTGGCGCACTTCAATTTTACCGGCGATGAAATAAAAGAGGTATTGAAATACGTAAAGAAATGATCGTGAAAGGAGGAACAGCGTCTCATTCTTCATTGTGACCCAATTGGTCATAGCCGTTTTCGGGATAATGGGATGTAATGACCGGGCTGACGGTATTCAGGGACTGTAAGAAAATGACTCTGGCAAATTATGGTTATTGTCCCCGGGTCACGCGTCACGATTGCAAATATTATATGGTTATTTTTTAACAACCCCTTACGTGTTATTCAGTGCCTTCTTTTATAACCGTACATTCTCTTACACCCTGTCCTTCCACATCGGTTACTTTAAAAACAAGATCCCTGTATATGAGCTTATCTCCCACCACTGGCGGGCGACCGAGCATATCAAGGATTAATCCGCTTACAGTATCTACCTCTTCATGGTCAAGTACTATATTTAAATGTTCTCCGAGTTTTTCAAGTCTTACAGTACCTTCTACATGAGTGATACCTTCTTCGTCTTCATATATATCAGGTCTTTTACCTGTGCCTTCTTCTATTTCTCCTACCACTTCTTCATAAAGATCCTCTATTGTTATAACTCCTGCCGTGCCTCCATGTTCATCCATGACTACAACCATATGAGAACGTAATTTACCCATCACGAGAAGGACATCATTTAATTCTGCTGTTTCAGGTACATATGGTACTTCTCTGAGATCTTTTCTATCTATATTTTCTTTTTTGAGTAATCTTCTGAGTATATCTTTGATATGAATTATGCCTGCAATATGGTCAAGATCTCCGTCATATACGGGATATCTCGTGTGAGGAGAGTCATGAACGATTTTATTAAGCTCAGCAAAATCTACATCCAGAGGAATACCTGTCATTCTGACCCTGGGTACCATGACTTCACCGGCACTCAAATCGCCGAATTCAAACAGATCCCTTATAACCCGGGCAGATTCCGGTCTGAGAAGTCCTCCTTCATGGCTTTCTTTAACAATATATTCCAGTTCTTCCGGCGTATAATAATGTTCACTTTCTGAAATCTGTCTTTTAATACCGATAATTTTTAAAATGCCTGTTCCTATGGCATTGAAACCTATTACCATAGGATAAAGTATACATTGAACACATAGTATGAACGGTGTAATCCACAGGGAAATCTTTTCTGCCATAAGCATGCCAATTACTTTTGGTACCATTTCACCTAAAACTACATGTAAATAGGTAAGACACGTAACGGCCATTATCTTTGCTATGACATAAATATTAACCCATACTGGCAGTCCAAGGTATAAAAGAAAAGATTTAGCCCATAAAGCCAGTTTTTGTTCTCCGTACATGCCGAGTCCAAGGCTGGCCAGAGTTATTCCCAGCTGGCCCGTAGTAGTATAGTTGTCTAAATATTTCGGATTATGAATTATTTTTCTTACAAGACCTGCCAGCCTGTTCCCCTGTAAGTACTGTCTCTCGATAAATGCTCTGGTAGTTCCTACAATAGCAAATTCTGCTGCTACAAATAAACCGTTCAGGCCTATAAGTATGGCAATTACAAAGATAACAAAAAGGCTATCCATCCTTTAATTCCTCCTGTGAAGCAGGTGTTACCAGAATGGAACCTATAGCACGATGTCTGATCTCTTCAATTTCCAGGTCTATACCGTCAATATTAATATGTTCTCCTGCCATAGGAAGATGACCCAGTATTTCAGTTACATATCCTCCTATTGTATCAACATTACCTTCCCATCGAACACCTGTCCACTGTTCTGCTTCATCAAGGCGCATAATACCCGGTAAGCGTACCCTTCCGTCAGGCAAACGTTCAGCCTTGAGTTGCTGGGTTTTGAATTCATCTCCTACTTCTCCAACCAGTTCAGCCAGTACATCCTCCAGGGTTATAAGTCCTGCAACACCACCAAACTCATCTACTATCATAGCCTGATGGCATTTTTTTTCTTTTAACATAGATAACAATCTGTCAGCTTTTACCGTATCAGGTATGAACAGTGCAGGTCTCATTAACCTGTCAATGGATTTAATGCTTCCATGTTTTAAATAATGCATGACCAGGTCTTTTATGTTGATCATGCCAATTATATTGTCAATTGTACCTCTATAAACAGGAAGTCTTGTATATGGACTTTGAGCAACTTTTTTAAGGATTTCATCGAGTGGTGTTTCCACATCAATGGCATTGATATGAAGCCTTGGAACCATTAACTGATGTGCCGGCCTTATGCTGAGCTGTAGAGCCTGGTGTAATCTCTTATGTTCATCAGGCTCAAGAAGTCCTCCGTCTCTGCTTTCCGCAATGAGGAGATCAATTTCTTCAGGAGAATGAATATGCCTGTGAGCGGCTTCATCTTTACCAATAAGCTTTAGTACAAGTGAACCACTGCCGCTGATTATAGGTATAAACCAGGAAAAGATGGACATAGACCAGGACATAGGTAAAATTGTTATAAGAGCAGTTTGAGTCGGATACTGTAAAGAAAGATATTTAGGAATAAGTTCTCCGAAAACCAGTAATATACCCGTTAATACTATGAGTATTACCAGAGCTGCCGTAGAATGTGCTGCAACCTCCTGAAGGTTTCCCAGCTTTTGAAATACAGGAACGAGCTGTCTTGCCAGTGTAGCTTCTCCGTAGGAACCGAGAAGAAGGCTGGAAATAGTAATACCTATCTGGCAGCACGCTATATACCGGTTTAATTTTTTGGAATCCTGCATTACAGATAACAGACGGATAGCCATGAAGTTCCCTTCTTCTGCCATCTGTTTGATACGACTCCGCCTGGAACTTACAACAGAAAATTCTGCTCCTACATAAAATGCACTTACAAGGATAAAAATTAAGATTATTCCTATAGTTAAAATACTCATAACCCCTCATTCCTCTGAGAGGGAGTTATATATATATTGGGCGGATCCTCCTCAGGCGGCTCTTCGTGAGGTGCAATTTTACAGTCATTCCCCATAATTTCTGGCAAAATGCCATTTAAATTCCTCTCTGTGTTCTGTATAAAGATATTTTATTTATAATATCACATAATGTGAAGCTTGCCAATAGTCGATTGGATTGCCTGAGTGAGGAGTGAAAAGTGAAAAGTGAAAAGAATGGGACATTACTCAATCTTCACTATGTACTCTAACTTATGAAATACACTATAATTATAAATATTTGACATTTTCTTAAATGTAAAATATTATATTTACTGAAATGAAGGTTGAAGAGATGTAAAATATTATATTTAATTTCATAACGATCCATAATTAATAGCTTCGTAATGCGTAAAGCGTAATGCGTGATGCGCGGGGATTAAACGCGTCACGCGTTACACGTTATGCGTCACGACAGATTAAATTTTAAATACACTATAATGTCTGGAATAAAACTCAGAGGAGTATAAAATGAATTATCGTAAAGAACATGATTTGCTGGGAGAAAAAGACATCCCTGACCATATCTACTGGGGTATCCATACGGAGAGAGGAAGAGAAAACTTCAATCTCACAGGATACAGAGTAAACAGTGCCCTTATAAAAGCCATGGCTATGGTAAAAAAAGCCTGCTGTCTTACAAATTGTGAGCTGGGCTATATAGAACGGGAGAAAGCTGACGTAATAGAATTTGCCTGTGATGAAATTATAGAAGGCAATCTTTCAGACAGCTTTCCTGTGGATGCTCTTCAGGGCGGGGCAGGAACTTCCACCAATATGAATATAAATGAAGTCATTGCAAACAGGGCAATAGAACTTTCAGGGAGGCAAAAAGGAGATTATTCTTTTATCCATCCCATTGAAACGGTAAATCTCCATCAGTCAACAAACGATACCTACCCGACAGCGGTAAAGATAGCTGCCATATTCGGTCTCAGAAATTTAAGTCAGAAGATTGCAGAACTTCAGGGGGTATTTCAGAAGAAAGAAAAAGAATTTGCAGAAATAGTTAAGGTAGGCCGTACAGAGCTTCAGGAAGGAGTTCCCGTTACACTGGGAGCAGAATTTTCCTGTTTTGCAGAAGCAATTGCACGGGACAGATGGAGGACTTTTAAATGTGAAGAAAGATTGAGAACTGTAAATATAGGAGGAACAGCAGTCGGAACAGGGCTCTGTGCTCCGAGAAGTTATATATTTCTCGTTATAGAAAAATTAAGAGATATTACAGGCCTGGGTATAGCAAGAGGAGAAAATGTTATGGATCAGACTGCCAACAGTGATCCTTTTGTAGAGACTTCAGGTATTATGAAAAGTCATGCCAGTAATATTATAAAGATTTCAAATGATCTTCGTATGTTAAATCTTCTGGGAGAAATAGTTCTGCCTCCTGTACAGGCAGGCTCTTCTGTTATGCCGGGAAAAGTCAACCCTGTTATGGCAGAAGCAGCAATTCAGGCAGGCATAAAGGTTATGGCAAATGATTTGATTATATCTGAAACAACTTCAAGAAGTACCTTTCAGATAAATGAATTTATGCCCCTTCTCTCTTTCGCCATGCTGGAAACCATTGATTTACTTATAAATACAAATAATATGTTGACCGGTTATGTTGAACAGATAAAGGCAAATAAAGATCTGTGCAGGGAATATTTTGACAGGAGTCCTGTAATAGTAACTGCCTTTATACCATATATCGGATACGAAGCATGTACTGAAATCATTAAAGAATTTTTTGTATCGGAACATAAAAATTTAAGAGAATTTTTAAGCAATAAGCTTGGAAAAGAACTGGTTGAAAGGGTTTTATCGCCATATAAACTTATGAGTCTGGGATTTAGAAAGGAAGATTTATATTAAGAGTCATCTGTCAGATTTATTCCTGAAAGCTGATAGCTGACTTCTGATAGCCATTTATGCAAAAAACACCGAAATCGCTCAGATTACAGATAGGTCTTTTCGGGAGAACCAATGTTGGAAAATCAAGTTTTCTCAATATGGTTGCTTCCCAGGATGTTGCAATAACATCACCTGTGCCAGGCACAACAACGGATGTAGTAGAGAAATCAATGGAGCTTTTACCTCTGGGGCCTGTAGTATTCCTTGATACGGCAGGTCTTGATGATAAATCGACTCTGGCAGAGCTGAGAATCAAAAAAACAGGTAAAATTTTTGATCGTTCAGATGTGATTATAATCATAACAGAACCTGACCAGTGGGGAGAATATGAAGAAAAGATTTTAGAGGAAGCAAAAAAAAGGCTCACCCCTTCCATAGTTGCAGTAAATAAAATAGATTTAAAAGAGCCTTCTTCTTCTTTTATGGAAGATTTAAGAAAGAGAACAGACAGAATACTTCTATGTTCCAGTATAGATACAGACAAAAAGGATAAATATGTAAATGAATTGAAAAAACATTTAATTTATATCTGTCCTGAAGAATTTTTGAATCCCCCTCCTCTTATAGGTGATCTCATGACACCGGGCGGTATAGCGGTTCTTGTTGTTCCTATAGATCTGCAGGCACCGAAAGGAAGACTTATTCTGCCGCAGGTACAGGCTATAAGAGATGCTCTGGATAATGACGGCGCAGCCCTTGTAGTTAAAGAAAGAGAATATGCCCATATATTGAATAATCTTAAAAATCCTCCTGATATTTCCGTATGTGATTCACAGGTAGTTCTTAAAATGGTGGCAGATACTCCCGGACATATAAAATGCACTACTTTTTCCATACTTTTCGCAAGATATAAAGGTGATATTGTAGAAGCGGCCAGAAGTGTTTCTGCAATAGATAAATTGAAACCTGGTGACAAAATACTTATAGGTGAAGCATGCAGTCACCATCCTATAGAAGATGATATAGGGAGGGTAAAAATTCCGAGATGGTTACGGCAGCATATAGGCGGAGATATTCAGATTGATACGTCATGCGGAAGAGATTATCCTGAAAATCTTAAAGAATATAAGCTTATTGTCCACTGCGGAGGATGTATGCTTACGAGAAGAGAAATGTTATTCAGGATTCATAAAGCAAGACAGGAAGGAGTCCCTGTAACTAACTACGGCCTGTGTATTGCCTTTATACAGGGGGTTATAGAAAGGGTTCTTTCTCCATTTCCTGCTGCTCTGGACGCCTATAGAAGAGAAAAAAGGACTGAATAATTATGAAAAGAATTTTATTATTTCTTATATTTATGTTATGTTTGATTCAGGTAAGGGAAATCTGTGCGAAAAATCCTCATGGATTTTCCACACCGGCTCCTCCTGTTAATCCTGCAATGCCTTCTGTGCCTGACATACCTGATAGAAGTAATATTCCGAAGATGCCTACCATGAAACCTTTTCCTACAATAAAACCTTTTCCTACAATGAAATCCGTGCCTACTGCAAAACCGACAAAAAAATCAGGTTCTTCGTCAGAGCTTGAACCTTACGGAGAAGATAAAAAGCCCGGCGGTTCGTCAGAACTTGAACCTTACGGACAGGAACCTGAGTCTGTTACTCCTTCCGGCGGTAAGTCAAATAAGAAACCTGATGATCTGGTACCTTTCGGAGAGACTCCTTCTGTCGATACACCTCATGAGACAGAACCTCCGTCTGTAGTTGAACCATATGAACCGGAAAAACCTGCTACCGGCAAGGTAAAACCTGCTCCGACTCAGAAAGAAGAGGTTGTACCTTTTGAACCGAACAATTCTCCAGGTGCAGTTACCGGTGAGACAGGTGATGTGGCACCATATGAACCTGGAAGTTCCGGTGCAAACACTGCTCCTACCGACCCGAACAGTGCCGGTGCAAACACTGTTCCTCCTGAGCCGAACGGATCTGCCGTTTCTCCTTCGCCGGAAGAAAGTAATACTGCCGTGCCATCGGTACATGGAAAAGGGCTTGAAGGACTTAAAGAAATACCGGTCGCATTTTATATAGGAGCAGCAGTTATGATTGTTTTTCCTGTATTAATTTATTTTTTGAGCAGGAAGAAAAAGCCGTAAATCATTGCAACAAAATATAGATAAAATGTCTGAGATTATTTCCGTCAGAATCCCGTATGCCCGAAGCCTCCTTCACTTCTCTGTGTTTCATCAAGATCCTGTACTGTCTGAAAGGATGCCCTGGCTACTTCCGTTATGACAAGTTGAGCTATTCTGTCTCCATATTTTACCGTAAAAGCCTTTTTACCCAGGTTAATGAGAATAACCTTTACTTCACCTCTGTAATCACTGTCAATTGTTCCCGGGCTATTCAGTACGCTTATACCATGCTTTAATGCCAGACCGCTTCTTGGCCTTATCTGTCCCTCAAATCCTTCCGGTATTGCCAAGGAAAAACCGGTAGATACAAGTTTTATTTCTCCCGGCTCTATTACAACTTCTTCACATGCATATATGTCTGCACCTGATGCCGAATTACTCATATATTCCGGTATTAGGCTGTGAGAATTAAGTTTTTTAAATTTTATATTTAAATGTTTCATAGTCTTATCCTTTCAATCTTCATGTATTATGTCTCACATCTCACGTCTCACTCTTCACATCAGGGCGTTTATTAAAACGCCCCTGCTCACTTTTCACTTTAATATTAGATCCGGTTGACTCTTATTGTAAGGCATATTAATTAATTTTGTTAAATTTCTTCCTTTTAAATCAACCATATATATATTATTATCACCGTTTTCTCTGTCAGAAGTAAAAATAATATGATCCCCTGTGGGAGACCACAGGGGATTCCAGTCAATTGAATGAGGCTCTATGGTAAGTCGCCTTACATCTGTTCCATCTGAATTCATAATATATATTTCCGTATTGCCATCGCGCTCCGATTGAAATGCTATTTGTTTACTGTCCGGAGACCAGGAGGCAAAATAGTCATGCCCTTCATTTTTTGTAATATTATTTTTTTCTGTTCCGTCAGGATTTATTGTAAATATTTCTTTATTAATCCTTAATAATATTTCTATAAACATTATTTTTTTTCCGTCAGGAGACCAGGCAGGATGGCTTTCTTTCCATGTGTTATCTGTCAATTTCCTGTGATTATTTCCATTATTATCCATTACATAAATACTTCCTTCATCATCACGGTAAAGAGCTTCATATACGATATATCTGTTGTCGGGAGACCAGCATGGATGTAAATTTTTTGCTTTATTGTGTGTCAGTTGTTTTTTTTCTTTACCATCACAGCTTATTACAAATATATCACTTTTTTTACCGTATCTGGAGGTGTATAGAATTTTTTTCCCGTCTTTTGACCAGGATATACTCCATATTTCCTTTGCAGGTTCTGCCAGTCTGGTTTTACTGGTTCCGTTACTGTTCATAACATATATTTGAGAGTATCCTTTTTCTCTCTCGATAAAAGCTATTTTATTGCCATCAGGAGACCATATGGGCGATGATTTTTGCCCGTGATTATCAGTAAGAGGGGTTAATTCCGAGCCATCAAGATTGGCAGAGTAAATATTTCTATGTTCCGCATTATAATTTATGAAGACAATTTTTACCTTTGATAAAGATAGTCTGGTGAGAAGATAGTTAAGACCTTTAAAGACAAGCAGTATAATCATTAATATGGAGATACATAATATGAACTTTTGAGTAATTGATTTAGTTACTTTCATCTTTTTTCTTTTTTTTCTTGATTACCTTTTGTTCCCCAAGAGATTTCTTCCCTTTCTTTTCCTCCCTGTCTTCTTTAATTTTCTTTTTTTTCTCTCCCGAAGATTTTTCAGCAGATATTTTTTTCTTGATTTTTTTCTTAACTTTTTTCTCTTCCGAGGATTTTTTAGCTGATATTTCGATTTCCTCTTCTTCTTCAGGAAGATCATCTATAATTAAAGAAGAAATCTGTATTTTATTTTCCTCATCATATTCTTCAAGATCTGAAAAATCAAGAGAAACTCCTGTGTTTTCCATAGATGTCTGTATGTGAAGAGGAGTTGAGAATTCCAGGCATATATCGGGAATATCTTCATCTCTTTTCTCTATTTCCATATCCTGAATAGCGCTGAGAACTTCTCCCTGAGAAGATAATTCTATTCCTGTAAGATCCATTGAAACTGAATTTTTCTCCTCTTCATATGGTATAAGATCCAGTTTGGTATTTATTTTCTGGAGATGAGTCGGATAATGTTCCAGAAGTTCTATAGCTTCGGGCTCTTTACTCTCTTCCTGCTCTGTTTCCGCATAGGCTAACATTTCGTCTTCTTCTTCAGTTGGAACAGGATAAGACAGTATATCATCACTTTTATTTGTTTCTTCCGGGATTTCTTCAAATTCGTATTCTTCATCTGTTAAATCTTCTTCAGTACTGTATGTAAGTACATCTGCGCCGGGTTTTTTACCTGCTTCGACCGGTGCAAGCACATCCATTTCATATTCATCATCTTCTTCGGCAGGGTATGAAAGAACATCTTCACTTTTCTCCTGTTCAGGGACAGGTATTTCTTCAAATTCATAATCTTTTTCGAATTCTTCATTATCATCAACAGGATATGAGAGTAAATCATCTGTTTTATGCTGTTCCGGTAATGAAATATCTTCATCGTAATAATATTCATCTTCTTCCTCATCGGTTTTATATGTCAGAAGATCGCTGTTACCTTCTTTTTCTGAAGGAGGCAATATTTCCATGATGTATTTTTCATCCATAGGTTCAAAGTCATATTCAGGTTCTTCTTCTCGACCGGTTTCACCTTCGGTTATGATGGTTTTAACGGTTTTGCTCAGATCTTCATAGGGATTATAAAACTGGTCTTCTTCAGGAACCAGTTTTGATTGAAGAAGAGCCATGTCAGGTAATTCCACCTCCTGAGGAGTATCTGGATCTACGAAGAGAAAACCTTTTGCAGATTCCGGATAATCCTTCCAGAGCCTTTTACCGAGTTTTACATTATGATAAAAAATTCTGTAGTCTTTGATATTTATTATATCTTTATCCCAGAGAGGGCTTCCTTTAAAGGGGAGTTTTATCATATCGTCAGGGGTATATCTGCTTTTGGGAACTTCAAGAAACATTTCCACATCGTCAGAAGTGGTTCTTACGGTAATCATGTTCTGTTCTTCTATTTTTTCCGCTTCCAGTATGGCATATACCTTATCTTCATCTTTTATTTTCAGAAGTATATCACACCCTTTTTTTGACCCTATTCTGATTGTATCGCCGTATTTCTGGAAGAGTTTTTTGTCGGTGCAGTCCAGCATATACCTCTTGAAACCCCTGGGGTCAAATACTTCAAAGGAGCCTTCCAGTTTTATTATTTTTTCCAGGATTTTTTTTCTGAGGTAGTAGCGTATGATCAGACCAATAATAATGAAGAATATTATAGCTCCTGATACAGGGTAGTATATAGGAACTACATCGGTTCTCTTCAGTAAAATACCATGATCTTTTGCAAAATTATAATACACTTCAAATAAGTCATATTTTTTCTGTGCTTTTAAAAGATTTATAGCTTTTTGCCAGTTTTCTTGTGCCATCGTATCATTGCCTGCTTTTTTATAACAGTACCCCACGCCAAAATACCATACAGGAACGCTGTCTTTATCTTTTTTTATCTGCTGTCTGTAAAAAGTAAAAGCCCCTTTGAGATTTTTGTCTGTATATTCGTACATACAGTCAACATATTTCTGATGGGCTTCAAGACAGTCACTGTTCAGGGTAAAAATCTTCCTGTATTCTTCCAGGGCATCTTTGTAATTTCTTGTATCTATAAAAACCTGGGCCTGATCAAGGTGTTTCTGAACTTCCTGTTCGAGCAGGGTTGTTTTTTCCTGACCGGAACAGAACATAGAGGAGAAAATCAATATTATAATACACAGTAAAAATATCTTTTTTCCTGTCATTTCTATGTCCTTATTATATACAGAATGTAGTATCTTTACATATAATGGTTAAGATGATTTGTTGAAAAGTTGAACATGTAAAATTTTTTGTATTCATTCAACACTTCTACCTGACAATCTCTGGATATCCAGAAAAGATAGGTTGAATCATAAATAATAAAAATATTCTTCTTGCCTTTCACGACTCACGACTCACTTACCCTTTGATTGCGCTTAAAATATTTTTAACTGCCTTTATTAATTCTACCGAATCAAAAGGTTTTGAAAAATAATGGGCAACACCGAGAGATTTGCTTTTTACAATATCTTTATCCTGTGATTTCGCAGTGAGTATGACAATCGGTATCGTGCCTGTTCTTGGATTCAACTTGAGCTGTTCACATACTTCCCATCCGTCCATTTCAGGCATCATAATATCCATTACTATTATATCAGGTAAGAAGTCATGGGCTTTTTTCAGAGCCTCTTTACCATTGGCAGCATTTTCAACGATAAAACCTTCCAGTTCGAAGGTCTGTTTTAAGAGTTTCGATATAAATTTATCATCGTCTACGAGTAAAGCTTTGTATTTTTTGCTGTCTTCTTTGGGCAGTTCTTCCATGATCTGGGCAATATAACTTTTAACCCATTGGTCTGTTTCTTCTTCGAGATGTGCGAGAATCGGCTCTCTTGCGTCTGATTTCCACAGCTCGGCCAGTACTTTTGCTGCCTGACTGCGGACATTTTTACTTTCGTCTTTAAGAGCTTCTATTATGGCTTCTCCTGCCTGAGTATCATTTAATAAGCCGAGAGAATTCAGGGCATTAAATCTTGTATTCCAGTCAGGATCCTTCAGGGCTTTAATTAAATGAGGGGATGCTTTCTTATCTCCTATTTTGCCAAGTGCCTCTGCAGCATTTTTCCTTACTTCCCAGTGAGGGTCCTGAAGACCTTTTAAGAGACTGTCCAGACATGTGGCATCACCTATTTTCCCCAGTGCTTCTGCTGCGATGCTCCTTGTTTCATAGCTTTCATCGTTAAGGAGTATGTCCAATATCGGCTCTATGGCACTTTTTTCCCTCAATTTGCCGAGTGTTTCAGTGGCATTTCTTCTTATTTTCCATTCTTCGCTGGAAAGAACTTCTATTAATACAGGAGTGACTTCCTGTATTTTTACAATACCTGCCGCTTCGCATGCTCTTGCTGCTATAACAGGATTTTTATCTCTTATGGCACTTATTATGGCTTCTGTCTTGCCGAGCAATGCAAGTGATTGAGCCACTTCTACCTTTATGGCCGGTTCTTCCTGCACCTTTTCCAGGTGTTCAACAGCTCTTCTGTCATTGAGTTTCCCCAGGGCTATAACAACCTGACGCTGCACACCGGGACTCGTGTCTTTAATGGCTTCACAGAGGAATCTTGTAGCTTCCGTACTTCCCAGATCTCCCAGTGCTTTGGCAGAAAGTTCCCGTATTGACGCATTTTCATCCTTTAACAGGGAATTGGCTAACGGCTCTAGAGCCTTTGTATTTCCGAGTTTCCCCAGAAGCCATATGGCTTCTTTCCTTGCTTTACTATCTTTACTGTCCAATTGCTTGATTAATTCATTTATTTTTTCTTCCATAAAATATTTATGAGATTTTATTTATCGTGACGGGTAACGCGTGACGCGTCACGGGAGGAATTGTCATATAAATAAATTCTCTTTATTTCACCTTCTTTGTATAAAAATATATCTTCAGTAAATATTGAACAGTGACCAGAAAGTCAACCTCCCACTCACTGATATTACTCTGTTATATTATAACATTACATAACATACTATACCATATTTGAAATAATAATTAATCGTTCATCATTTTATACCTCTTATTACGCGTCACGCATCACGCGTCACGCGTTACGATTCTCATATAATCCTGTAAACTGACATGACCGGAGCGGTCACAACTAAATATGAGAATAATTATGCAGTGAAGCATTAGACTACATTATTCTCATATAAATCTCTGTCCCTGTTAACTTATAATCAATTCCTGCAGATAGGTCTTTGCATTTTCTATTTCCGAACCGTCCGGTTCAAGTTCTATGTATTTTTTCAGATTTTCTATAGTTTCCCGTTTCTTATTTTGCTTTTTATAGGCAAGGGCGAGTTCATAATGGATCTTCGGTAAATTTTTCGCTTCAGGAAGAGCTTTCTCAAAATGTTCTACCGATTTATCTATATTATTCTGCTGGGCATAAATCCTTCCCGAAGCATAGTGGGCATAGCAATCTTTCGGCTCTAATTCCATAACTCTCTCATACTGGCAAAGTGCTTTTTCCAGGTCACCCAAGGCATTGTAAGAAAGACCTAATTCATAATTACCTACAATGTTAGACGGATCAATCTCAATAGCTTTTGTATAGTGTTCCACTGCTTCAGGAAAATTTTTATTTTCATAATAAAGGAGCCCCAGATTACAGTAAGCAAATACCGATGCTGCTTCGAAACCGATAGATATGGCTCTGCCGTAATATTCTATTGCTTTTTCCGGTTCTCCGAGATCCTTATAGATTGCTCCGAGATTATTATAGACCCATGGGTAATCAGGATTTATTCCCAGTATTATATTCGCATAGTTGAGAGCTTCTTCCATATTACCTGTTTCATAGTGAAGCAGGCAGAGGGTATTATAAATTTCGACATTCTGCTGGTCCAGTTTTGCCGCCTGTTCATATTGTTCTATAGCAGACAAAAGATCTCCATGCTCTTTAAAGGTTACTCCCTGTTTTATATAACTGTCCAGAGTTTCTCTTTCTATCTTTTTCAAGTTTTCCAGTTCTTCTAAAATTTTCCTGGCAGTCTCATCTTCAGGTGATGTCATATCCAGGGCCTGTTGAAAATAAATTTTTCCCTGTTCTTCATCTCCGAAGAGTAAATAGATTTTTCCAAGGGAATAATAATAATCAGGATTATCAGGCTCAATAAATATGAGTTTTTGATAATAGTGAATTGCAAGATCGTATTTTCCCTGCATTTTATATATATTTCCAATAGTAAGGAGTGCCTGTTTATCTTTAGGCAATTCCTCCAGAACAATTTCATAATGTCTAATAGCTTTATCAAAATCTTCATTTGCCTGTGAACACAGGGCAAGACCTCTGTGTGCCTCAATATTCTGCGGTGATAACTTCAGTAATTCCAGATAACAGCCGATTGCAGAGTCTATATCTCCTTTATTAAAATAAATATTACCCATAATAAGGTTAAGATTTTCATCTTTTGGATTCAGTTCCAGTGCATTCTTATAATAGTCTTCGGCTATATCCGTCTGATTAAGTCCTGTATATATATCACCGAGTTTTGTGAACACTACGTAATTTTCCCTGTCTATTTCAATAACCTTTTGAAAACATTCTATTGCTTCGTCAATTCTGTTGTTTTTTTCGTAGAGATTTCCCAGGTCTTCCAGGGCAGGTATATGGTATGGATCCAGCTCCAGCGCTATAAGGTAGTTCTCTACAGCCAGATCATTCTCGCCCTTTTGTTCGTAAAGAGCACCAAGATTGGAATATACATCCGGATAAATAGAACCTTTCTCAGATGCTATTTGAAAATGTCTGAATGCCATTTCGTCATTGCCTGTTTCCAGACAGTGTACACCTGTTATGTAATTTGCGTCAGGATCGTCGGGGATGTTGTTTATTACTGTTTCTGCAAATTGAAGAGCCATATCCAGATTATCTTCTTCTATATAAAGATTTGCAAGACATCTGCATACTTCGTAATTATTCGGATCTGCTTCCAGAGCTTTCATCCACATAAGTATGGCTGAATTGTTATCTCCGTTTACCCTGTAGATTGTGCCGAGATTTATATAAATACCTGCATCGGGAGTATTATTCAATATAATCTTTTGATAATATTCAAAGGCTCTGTTATAATCATTTCTCTTCATTGATATATCTGCAAGATAATGTAACGCATTTATATGTTCAGGATCTATTTGAAGAATTTGTAAATATAATGTTTCACATCTGTTATAATCTTCAATATCTCTATATAAATCTACCAGTATCAGCAGTATGTCGGCATTATGCTGGTCTATTGACAGTATTCTTTCATATAATTCTATGGCATTCTTTTTATTACCTGTATTTATGTATAGCCCGGCCAGGCCGTTCAATATCTGTAGATTTAACGGATCGATTTTTAAGGCTGTAACATAATTTTCTATTGCTTTTTCCATTTTATTCTGTCCGATAAATATATCTGCAAGTTTGATATAGACTTCTACTCTGTCAGGATTAAGTTCAAGAGCTTTCTGGTAATTATTAATGGCTAGAGATGTACTGCCTCCTTGAAGTAAATAAATATTACCAAGATTGATATATGTTTCACCATCGGAAGGATCACATTCCTGGGCTTTCATATAATATTGAAGAGCATGGCTCATGTCTCCGGTTTTTTCCCAGATTTTACCAATCAGGTTGTATATAAAAGGTGACGGCCCTCCGATATTAAGGGCTGTTTCCAGGTGATTATAGGCCTTCTCGAATTCATTTACAGCCATATAAATTTCTCCCAGGTTCAAATGGATAACATCGATATCAGGTTCAATTTTCATGGCCTGTTCAAAACTTTCAATGGCGAGAGAATATTCTTCCCTGGATTTAAAGATTATACCTATATTAATATATGAATCTGTAAAATCAGGATTCATATCTATAACCTGTCTGTAATGTATCAAAGCTCTGTCGAGATCTCCTGCCCTGTGATAGATATAACCGAGATTATTGTGACATTCAATATTATCGCCTTTCATTTCGAGAGTTTTTAAATAATATTCTTCTGCTTCTTTATATTGTTCCATTGAAAAACTGATATTGCCAAGTTCCATATATATGGAAGAATTTTCCAGACCAAGTTCAAGAGCACCTCTGAGATAATCCAGAGCCGTATCTATCTGGCCTGTTCTGCTTGAAATTATACCGAGATTTGCATAGGCACCGGTTAATTTTGGATTGAGTTCCTTTGCCTTTAAGGCATATTTCTGCGCCATAGGATAATCTTCCATGTCTATATAACAACTGGAAAGACCCAGGTAAGCCAGTGGCATGGACGGCTGCAGATTTATTGCTTTAAGATATGTGGTTATAGCTTTATCCAGAATACCCTGTGCTTTATAGGCAGAAGCGAGTCGATAAAATACTTCAAAATTAGGGCTGAGGGAAGACGCTGCTTTTTGCAGATGAATTATGGCCCTGTCGAATTGTCCCGTCTCACAGTAAAGTTCACCTGTTTTGTAATTCATTATACTGTCATCAGGATAAAGTCTCAGAAATGTTTCAGACTGAGCAATGGCTTTATTCAGTTCATTGTTCATTATATAACATTCTATGAGCATACTGTGGGCCATGCCGTAATTAAAATCCAGTTCTATTGCTTTTTTATAATGTTCTATAGCCTCGGAGAGCATTCCGTTTTCCCTGTAATATTCACCCGTATCATAGTAAATATCAGGATTATCCGGATTTTCCTCTAAAAGTTTTCGAAGATTTTCTATACTCACTCTGAAGACCTCTCTAATTATTATCTATATCCAAACAGTATTAATAAATAATCCTTTCTAATCAAAGCAGCCATATCCATACTGATTGCTACGGAACAATGAATGAGAATACCGTAGAATATGGAACGGGTTCTTAAAGCTATCATACCAAGTATTGTACCTGCCAGGATAGATGCCAGTGCTTCAAGAAAAGGTTTCTGGAAATGAATCATACAATAAGGTATAACCATAATAAAAATAGAATAGATACCAAAATTCTTTTCCAGTTGAAAGATCATATAGCCACGGAAAAAGAATTCCAGAAAACAGAACTGTAAACAGTAAAATACTTCGAAAATTAAAAAATATTCCCATTCGCCTGGAGGGGGCTGAATAAAGGGATAGGTTCTGAGAAAAGACTGCTGGAAAGAAGCTATAAGAACTCCTACAAGAACGATGCAATAAAGAGTGGTGTAAATCCATAAATGTTTGCTTATACCTTTTATCTTTAATCCGTACTGAAATATACTTTCTTTGAAGACAATTTTGGTTATAATAGACGGTATTATAAAATAGGATATACAGCAAAGACATGCCCAGTAGATTGTAGCCCAGAATTCTACTTTCCATGTAAGAGGTGCTGACGGGTAAATTTTTTTGAAGAAAAACACAAAGGTATTGCCACTGCCTATGAATCTGTTTATTGCAAGACACAGAGCAATGCTTATCATTACAATTACAGGCCTGTAATCAACTTCTTCAAGATCAAAAAATTTCTTTATACTTATGAAGTCAAATAATTTTATATCTTTTGTTTCCATATGTTCCATATTAATAAAGTAATTTGGCAAGAGCTATAGATTTCAGTCTGGTTTCAGGTGTATCCGTCCTTGACAGATATATAATAGGGAACTCTGCTCCTGCAACACAGGCTGCTACTTTTGCCTTTGCAAAGTAAGTTAAAATTTTATAAAGAATATTCCCTGTTTCTATATTATGTAATAATAATATATCGGCTTTACCTGCTACAGGACTTTTTATGCCTTTGATTCTTGCCGCTCTTTCAGAAATGGCATTGTCCAGAGCCAGAGGGCCGTCTACTATGGCGTTTTTTATCTGACCTGTACTGGACATCTTGGCTATTATAGATGCATCAACCGTTGAAGGCATAGCTTTATAATTGATTTTTTCTATAGGTGTAATCATTGCTACAAGAGGTTGAGCCAGGCCAAGTTTATTTGCAGTTTTTATGGCATTTTCCAGTATTTCAACCTTGTCGGAAAGGGTGGGGGCAATGTTTATACCTGCGTCTGTAACAAATATTATCCTATCATAACCCGGTATCTCAAAAAGTCCTATATGACTTAAAAAATTTACTCTTCCCTTTTCTTTTTTCTTTTCTTTTATGGCTTTCAGAAATTTGGAGGGATGGGCAATGCCGTTCATTATACCATGAACCTCCCCGTTATATACCAGCTCTACAGTTTTTTCAGTCGCATCGTCTTCATTGTCTACATGGATAACGTTAAAATCAGATATTTTTTCTCCGAGATAATCTTTCATTTTATCTCCATGTCCGATAATTGTAAAGGATGCAAGATTTATTTCCGTAGCTTTAACCAGTGTATCGAGCAATTCAGGATCATGGGCAAAGGATACTGCAATTTTTATCGGTTTCAGTAATCCTGCTTTTGTACACAATTCTTTCATTGTCTTGAACATGTTAATTCCACCTCCCTTATTACAATCGATAGAGCAATAGAAAGTAATTTGTTTTCTTCAGAATCAGAACGGGATGTTAATATAACAGGAGCCTGTGCTCCTATTACTATCCCTGCCATTTTTGCTCTTGCGAAATAAATAAGTCCTTTGTAGAATACATTTCCTGCGTCTATATCAGGAACAATGAATATATCTGCTTCTCCTGCCATTGGTCTTTCATAGCCTTTTATTCTGGCAGCTTTATGGGAAATAGCCAGATCCAGTGATATGGGGCCTTCTATATTTGCCCCCCTTATCTGCCCGCAATCTCCCATTTTTGCGATCAGTGCCGCATCAACACTTGATGGTATAGAGGACATATCTACTCTCTCAAAAGGTGTGATAAGAGCCACATTGGGTAACATATTCCCCAAGCAGTGGGCTACATATATGGCATTTTTACAGATATCTACTTTTTCTTCTATACCGGGTTTAATATTTATTGCCACATCAGACAGATACATTAATTTATTTACTCCGTCTACTTCAAAAACTCCTACATGGCTTAAAATTTTATCTTTCTTTATACCATTCTCCTTGTTGAGAAGGGCCTTTAAGAAATTTCCTGTAGGAATATCGCCTTTCATCAATAAATCCACTCTACCGCTGTGAAATAAATCCAGAGCCTGCAGAGCAGCTTTCTGAGGAACAGGTTCATCTATTATTTCAATATCGGATTTCAGGTCTATTTTTTCTGAAATTTCTTCTATCTTTTGCCTGTTTCCTACCAGTATTGCCCTGGCAATATTTTCGGAAACAGCTATCTTTATAGCACCAAGTACATCATCATCCTCGGCTGCTACAACACCAATAGTTTTCTTCTTACTTTTTCTTGCATGTTCAAGTAACTCCGACATGTTTTTTATTACCATAAAAATCACCTCCACCAAAGATTACTTTGAATGGAATTTCTCCTTTGCCGTTATAAATCCTTCTAGGAAAAAAGATAGACAGAAAACTTCTTATCTGGTAAAATAATATAGCCTTCAGCAATCAGCAGTCAGCAATCAGCTAATAACTGAAGTCCTGCCAGGCTTTTATTATAACATATAAAATTTGATTTAGAAGATAAAATATTTTTTCCTGCCAGTCAGAAAGGTGAATTTCAGTGGATGAATTAAGAGAGAAGATAAAGAAAACAGGAAATAAAATAAGTCTGGAGAAAAATAAAGAGATTATTAAATATAAAACTTTGAAAGAGAAAATAGAAAAAAAACTGGAAGAACCTTTAGATGCTCCAGAAAAGCTGGAAGATATAAGGGAATTTATGGAAAGATATAAAAGGTGAAAGGATTGTGGTGGATTGGTAAAAGAAACAAAGGGTAGCTCTTTCTCAAGGATTTTAAGAATTCTTTATGAAGGGAAAAATCGTATACCCAGGAATAAAATGATCTATTATATAGTTTCCTCGTCATTAGTATTTTTAATGAGAAGAAATCTTAAAAGACCTCCTGCCGAGATTGACAATATTATACTCGATATGGACAGGACTCTTCTTACTACCAATATTGGTAAAGAAGCTTTAATCCTGTGTTATGGTAAAGAAAAAGCTGATTATATAGAACATTCCATTATGAGACGGGTTGCCAATGGCATTCTTTCTCTTGGAGAAGCCATGTTAATGGCAATCAACCATCTTGTAGATGGAAAATTTTCTCTTAAAGAACATGATGAGCTTATGGCCAGATGTGTAAAGGGGGAAATTATAAGACATAATTTACTTAATTCCATATTAAATCTTCAGAAAAAAGGGAAAAGAATAATTCTTGCTACTATGAGTTCCTACGATGCAGCCAATTATATTGCCGATAGGTATGGTTTCTTCGGTTCTATAGGAACTGTAGAAACCTACAATGATCATGGTAAAATGACCGGCTGCACTCAGGTAATATGTGATGAAAATAAAGATGTGGATGGTGTTAAATTCAGAACGAAAACATATATTTTAAAGGAAATGTTTGACCGTAATAAGCTTGTATTTGAACCGCAGAGAACAGCTATTATAACGGATGATCTTACCGATTTACATATTATGAGGGAAGTTGCACTCGCAATATTTCTCAAAGTAAAAGAGCCCACTAAAATTCAAAAACTCTGTTACAGGCTTAAATTATTCGATCTGGCTATTCATGAAGATGAAGATTTAGAGAAAATAATTTTTTAGTGAAGAGTGAAAATCAGCGAACAGTGAGCAGTAACCAGTGACCGGTGATTATTCTGATAACTGATAACTGATAACTGGTCACTGAATTATACGGAGGTGACCTTTATGGCCGGTGGTGAACAAAAACCGGGAGGACAGAAGAGTGGAATGGTACCTTTTATGATGTCTCAGGTAAAGCCGTCTGGAACAACTTCAGGGGCTGGATCTTCATGGCACCTGTCTCAACTTAAGAAAAATGTATCTTTTGCATCTGCAGATTCCCCTGTTGAAGGCTTTACCAGAAGGGATGGCAGTGATTCTTTTCAGGTAACTGCTGAACAGGAAGAGCCAGGTTTTGCGCATGCCGATGACGGATTACAGCAAAAAACTGATGCAGATGCTATGGGTATAGACGGAGAAGAAGAATTTGTCGACAGAGAAAAAGAAGAGGATGATGAAAACTGGGAGAGTGAAGAAGATTATTTTCAGGAGCTTTCCGAAAGGAATGCCCTTCTTGAAGAAGCTCTCAGGGAAAGAATACAATCTCCATTTCCTCCTGTATATAACCAGATTGTTACTCTTACTGAAGCTCTTGTCTCCGGTAAATCAACGTTGAAGCCTCCTGTTTTTTATATTGACGAAATTGATAATTATATCCAGAAAAAGATAAAGATTTTTTCCGCTCTCCCGAAGGTAGATAATGCATCTATAACGAGAAGTAATCAATTAATGCTTGATGGATTTAATTTACTTATAGAAGTATGTAATGGCTTCCGGAAGTATATAGATAGTCCTGCTCCATATCATATTGAGCTTATAAGACAGCTTACAAAACAGGCAAATGAATTTTTTTCCGAAGGTAAATCTCTTTTGCTCAGCGTAAAAATAGAAGAAGAAAAATAGATTTTTATAACCTGCCCGGATTTATATGAGAATCGTGACGCGTAACGCGTGACGGGAGGAACAGTTACTCGGAGTTCGTTGTGACTTAAACGGTCATGGTTGTTATACAGTGTTAATTTCTAAAGAAGGATTTCCTGAAGTAAAAGTGAATAATAATTTTGAGATTACAGGAATTTTTATTGTTGTAAAGTTTAGATTTATACAGGTTTCAGGTGCCGGGTGTTTAATAAAACCCGGGAACAGACACCTGACACCCAAAACCCGGTTATAACAAGCCGGATAGGATATAAATATATGATGACATGCAATAAAGATATTTGATGAAAAAAGGAGAAAAGAAGATGAATAAGTGTGTTATTCTTCGAAAAATAATTTTACTGCCGGTAATGGTTATTATCATATGTACCTGTGGATGTGGTTTTGATGTATATAAAAAAACCAATTATGTTTCCAGTGTGACATCTGTAATAAAAACGCAGCAGGACCAGGTGGATAGCTACATTACCCTGACCACGGACGTATCAGAAAAGAAAATATCCCGTGAAGAGGCAAAGAAAGCTTTTGAGAAATCAAGAGACAGCCTGCTTCAATCTAAAAAGGATCTGGAAGCTATTACACCTCCCGGAGATTATGCAGATGAACATCAGAATTTTGTAAAAGGATTTCAACTGTCTGTTGAGGCAGTAGAAGGATCTATGGCTCTTCTGGATATAAAAGATGAGAAGGAGAAAAATAAGAAAATAGAAGAAGTAAAAGGTAAGATTGTCGAATACAGGAAACTTATTAAGCTTGGCATAAACAGTATAAGCGTTGATTTACGCTAGATTATTTATAATATAATCTCAGGGGCAATTCATGGCAGGGGCGGTTCTCGTAAACCGCCCCTGCATTTTTTTCCCTATTTTCTTTTGTACCATTCCGCCATAGCTATTCTTTCCATTACAGGAGGATGACTGTAAAGAGCCCATGTAAGAAATTTATTCGGTGTTATTTCTGAAAGATTTTGCACTGCAAGTCTCTGCTCCAGTTTTACACATTCAGAAGGATTTTTTGTGAACTCCAGAGCAGCCATGTCTGACTGTCTTTCAAAATGGCGGGATATCATGTTCTGCACCGGCAGAGACAATAAATTAATAATTATGAATAATAATATTATTAAAGGTAATGTTTTTATATCTGATGGTGAAGAAATGTTTAATATATGGCCCATTTTAGTTAATAACATATAGAGAAAGAATAAAAAGCAGAATCCGGCAATGATACACATAGTAATACCTTTAATGATGTGATGGTATTTCCAGTGACCTGCTTCATGAGCTATTATGGCAAGTGTTTCATCAACAGAATAGTCTTTTAGAGTATCATATAAAACTATCCTTGTACTGCTTCCAATTCCTATAAAATAGGCATTACCTTTTTTGGTCTGACTGCTTGCATCCATAACATATATATCTTCAATATTAATACCTGCTTTTTTCACTATTTCCATGGTTTTTTGTCTTACTTCTCCCTGTGGCAGGGGAGTAAATTTGTTAAAGAGAGGAAGGATTATTACGGGCATGGCAAAGGCACTTAATATAGCAAATACGGCAAAACCTGTGCCGGCTAAAATCCACCAGTGGTATGGGAATTTTCTTATTAACAGATAGAAAATTGTTACACCTGTAATAAATACTGCGGCAGTCAGGGCTTCAGACAGTAAATATCTTTTTATCCAGTCCGAAAGAAACTGGTTTGAAAGGGAAAATTTGTGTTCATATATGAAGCCTGTATAAAGATGGAGGGGAAAGATAATAATATTCCAGAGAATAATCAGATATGATGCATATATGGATGGTGCAAGCCACATATGCTTCCCTGCTATATTATTACTGAATTCTGCCACAGTTTTGTTGAGAGGTGTCAGAAAAAATAAAACCAGAAATATAAGAGAAAGTAAAGTTTCGAGAGCAAAGAGCCAGTATTTCGGCACTCTGTAATTCTGAGCCAGATTTATTTGTTCCCGTGTAAAATAATCTTCTGCCTTCAGGTTCAGTTCTTCTCCCGGAAAAGCCATTACTATCTGACCCAGGAGGAAAAATATAATGGCTGCAATTATAATTTTATTCAATTTCTGCACCTTCTATTATAAGAATCCCTGTCTCCAATTAATCTTCTCTCTTTTTAATAGGACCTGAATCCCCAGGGCACATTCAATCCTTTTCTTCTGAAGGGCACAGCCAGTTTCATCGGGTATTTTTATGTCTTTATTTATAGAATAGGCATTGGCGTAACATCCGCCTGAACAGAAAAATCTGGCCCAGCAGTCGGGACATTTTTCTTTTTGGAAAATCGTCATTTTATGGAAATTTTTTCTTATCTCATGGTTACTTATTCCGCTCTCAAGGTCTCCCACTCTGAAATCTTCATAATTGACAAGCTGGTGGCATGGATATAGGTGTCCTTCAGGTGTTACTGCCAGATATTCCGTACCTGCCCCGCAGCCTTTAAGGCGTCTCAAAAGACATGGCCCTTTGAAGATTTCCAGGTTGAAGTGGAAAAAATTAAATGGTTTCCCTGCTTTTATTCTTTCAATATATGCTCCGGCAAGTTTATCATATTCTTCATAAAGAACTGGTATGTCAGTTCTTTCAATGGAATAGTCTTTATCTATAGATACAACGGGCTCAAGAGATATATTCTGAAACCCCTGGTCTGCAAGGTGAAGAACTATGTCTGAAAAATTTAAACTTTTTTTCGTATAAGTTCCTCTTATATAATAGTTTTTGCCTTCTCTCGATTTTACCGCTTTTTTTATGTTAGGCAATACATCATGATAGGACCCGCTTCCGTCAATATTGAGTCTCATAAGATCGTTTATTTCGGGAGGGCCGTCAAGGCTCAGTATAAGACTTATATTTTCTCTGTTCAGATAGTCGATTGTTTCATCTGTAAGTAAAATAGCATTTGTCGTAAGGGTAAATCTGAAATTTTTGTTTTTTTCTTTTTCAATTTCTTTTGCCCTGTTTATTGCTGCTTTTACAGAAGAAAAATTCATGAGAGGTTCTCCGCCGAAAAAGTCTATTTCCAGATTTCTTCTGCTCCCTGAGTGTTCTGCAATAAAATCCATAGATTTTACTGCTACTTCTTCCGGCATATGAGAGCGGTTTCTGCCAAAACCTCCTGTTTTTGCAAAACAGTAGCGGCATCTGAGATTACAGTCATGAGAAATATGAAGGCACAGGGCCTTTACGGGAAATGAGTCTTCATCTGAAGGTTGAGGAAATTCTACCGGAGCAGTAAATAAAAGTCCTCTGTCTTTAAGACTTTGAAGTTCTTTCTGTGCTTCAATAATAGATTCTGCGGGATATCTGTCTTTTAGCCGACTTACAATATTTTCTGAGAAAATATCCAAAATATCCCTCTGTTTTTCAGGAATAGATTTTACGTGATATTTGCCTTTAATTTGCCTTATATCGTCAGACAAAATATCCAAAATATCCCATGTCAGGTCATCAATAATATGTAAAGCTCCTGAATTTACGTCAAGCAGGAGCTTTAAATCTTTTACCTTAAATTTATGTATATCCACGGTTTAGCCCTGGTTTTCACATTCCTGGTTGCTTACGGTGCAAGAGGTTTTGCAGGCAGACTGGCATGATGTTTTACATTCTCCGCAGCCCCCTTCCATCATTTTTCCATAGGCAGATAAAGTGATTGTTTCGATATGTTTGCAAGTTTCTTTTTCTTTCATAATAAAAGAAAACCTCCTTTAGTAAAATACTTTACATATAATATTCTCAGAAAGTTTTTTTGTCAATACTTTTGAAGGAGAAAAACATGAGAACTAGAAAATTATAAATAAGTGAATAGTGAATAGTGAGTAGAGTTTAAAGTTTATAGTAGTGAGTTTGTTTTTTAACTCTCAACCATCAACTTCTCAATATATGTAACCTACTGACCTGAGCATAAGCATGTAATAAAAGTTTTCCTCCCGTCACGCGTCACGCGTTACGCGTCACGGGAGCATATATGTATTATTTATGCTTACCTCAGTAATTATGCATCACGTCTCACGCATTACGATTACGGGAGTGATTGATTTGAAATTAAAAATGATAGTAATTTTTATTGCAGGATGTCTTGCAAGTTCCATAATTACCTCTGTAGCCGGAAGTAAACCGGTTCTGATCGGTCTTAATTTTATGGCAGGGAAAAAGCCTACTTCTATTGTTACAGGTGATTTTAACAGAGATAAATTTCCCGATCTTGCCATTACAAATGAAAAAGATAACAATGTTTCTGTTTTACTCGGAAACGGAGATAATACCTTTCAGCCGCAGAAAATATTTGCTGTCGGAGAAGAACCAAAAGCTGTCATAACAGCAGATTTCAATAAAGACGGCCATGCAGATCTGGCAGTAGCCAATAAAGGAACAAATAATGTAACAATTTTGCTTGGCGGCGGTGACGGGTATTTTCATCAGAGCGGAACCTGTCAGGCAGGAGAAGAACCGTCGGCTCTTACGTCAGGAGATTTTAATAATGATATGATACCTGATA